>NZ_JAUBOV010000003.1:26321-171705 GCF_036700405.1 Microcoleus sp. T3_D1 | reverse complement strand
GAAGGAAGAAGGAAGAAGGAAGAAGGAAGAAGGAAGAAGGAAGAAGGAAGAAGGAAGAAGGAAGAAGGAAGAAGGAAAAAGGAAAAAGGAAGGATCATTCCTCAAACTCGCAAGGCCCAATGCTTTTCGGCCCAATTATCAATTCCCAATGACCAATAATCTCTTCCCAAAACAAATAGGGGGTGCTTTGCGCCCCCCTACTAATTAACTAACTAAAGTAGGAAACAATTATTAGCCACCGATTTGAACTTTAACCACGCGGTTCTTTTCCGCTTCCGCTTTGGGCAAATTCAGGTGCAAAACTCCATTTTTGTACTCAGCTTGTACGCTGTCATTTTGAACCCGTGCGGGTAGGGGAATTACCCGGCGGAACGAACCGTAACGGAACTCAGAGCGAGTCATGCCTTTATCTTCACTCTTAGTTTCCTGACGGCGTTCGCCACTGATAGCAACAGCTTCTGCGGTTACTTGTACGTCCAAATCCTTAGCTTCCATGCCCGGAACTTCTAATTTAAGGTGGATGGCTTCAGGAGTTTCATCGAGTTCGGCGGGGGGTACAAAAGCAACACCGTTAGATGCGCGATCGGTTGCCGGTGTCAAGCTATCAAACAACCGATTCATTTCTCGTTGCAAGGAGTCCATTTCCCGCAAAGGTTCCCAACGAATAAGTGCCATAACTAATACCTCGAATTTCTTAACTTTTTAGAAGTTGAGAAACACTTCACTCAACCTGTATTTAATATATTCCAGCTCCCGAAACTGGGGGATTCGGTTTTCCGCAAAAAGACCGATCGCATTTCCGAACATTCGCGATCGGTATTGTAAAATCATCCCAGGTGCGGGTATCCGATCCAACCCGAACCCAGCAATTTTAGATTTTAGATTCGATCGAGGAATTCCCATCTAAAATCTAAAATCGAAGGTTCGATTAACTCCACCGCGAATGCTGATAAGAAGCGTAGGTATCAAACAAAGCACCCACCAAACTAAAAGTTAGACCGATAACGAAAAAACCCTGGAGGGGACAGCCGCTGCCGAAAGTAGCTAAGAACTGCAAAATCAGGTCTTCTCCCGAACGACCAACTCCTTGGAGAGCAGGCACGAAGCCAATCAGCGAAAAGCTAGTCAATCCCGCGCCGATTAACAATAAGGGGGCGACAAAGCTCAACAGGCCCGTCAGCAGTACAGAGCGAAGAAAATTGGGAAAAATGCTCATAAAAGTCAGTAAATTCAGCTAAACTGCCGAAAGGTACAAGCAAACAAAACTTGTCCTTTTCTACAATAGGCAGCGATCGCCCTCAGTGGCCGGTTCTGTCAGAAATCTTAAATGTTAGAGAAAAAACTTGTTTAAGATTTGTAGATAAATTTCATTTTTTGCAGTTGTTCTATACTCGAAATCCCCTTGAGCACCACTACATCTTCCAGCCTCAGTTTGTGGAGTCAGCGGTTGCTGGCAGCAGCTTTATTGGGTGGCCAAGTCATGCTGCACTTGCTGAAGGGCAAAATTCACCGCCGCAACACCCTCGACCAAATGGCAGCAGTCGGCCCGGAATCTCTGCTGATTGCTTTGCTGACTGCGGGTTTTGTCGGCATGGTATTTACAATTCAGGTAGCGAGGGAGTTTATTAACCTCGGTGCCGGCAATGTCGTCGGTGGCGTTTTGGCTTTGTCTTTGACGCGCGAACTCGGCCCCGTCTTAACAGCCGTAATCGTGACGGGACGGGTAGGTTCGGCTTTTGCAGCGGAAATCGGCACGATGCAGGTAACAGAACAGATAGATGCCCTGCTGATGCTCAGAACAGACCCGATCGACTATTTAGTAATTCCCCGCGTCCTTGCTTGCTGCTTGATGCTGCCAATTTTAACTATCATGTGTCTCGTCACCGGCGTCGCGGGCGGACTGCTGATTGCTACCACGATGTACGGCATCTCTCAAAGCGTGTTTTTAGAATCAGTCCGCAATTTCCTGAGTCTGTGGGATATTTGCAGCGCGGCAATTAAGGCTTTTGTATTCGGTGCTTTAATTGCTGTAATCGGCACTAGCTGGGGCTTGACAACCACCGGCGGCGCAAAAGGCGTCGGTCAATCGACTACTACGGCGGTGGTGACGGCTTTACTGGCTATTTTTATTGTGAACTTTTTCATGACTTGGCTGATGTTTCAGGGGACGGGCTCTAGCGTACTCAAAGGCTTGTAAGCTAGGAAACGGATAAAATATGAATAATTGGCAACATTCGTTTACTACCCTTGATTTAAACCCGTGACTACAACTGCCTCTTCGACTGCGCCGACAAGTACGATCGAACTCGCCCCGAGTTATGCGATTCCCCTAGTCCTGGTACTGGCGGGCCTACCGCTGCTATTCGTGCAGAAGTGGGTGAGTTTGCCACTTTCGCTGTTCGGCTTGTTTCTGATGTACCAAGCCGCCACCATCCGGCTGCAATTTACCCCAACCGATTTGGACATTTATCGATCGTCCAACTTAATCCGCCGCTTTCCTTACCGAGAATGGCAAAATTGGCGGATATTTTGGCCCGCGGTGCCGATTTTGTTCTATTTCAAAGAAATTAACAGCATTCACTTTCTGCCGGTTCTGTTCGATCGTAAAATGCTACAGACCTGCTTAGAACAGCGCTGTCCCCGTCAAGACTAAAAAAGTTGTTAATTTTTAATTTTTAACTTTTCCGTGCCCACGCCGAACAAAATTTCCCATGAATTCAGACGAATCTCCAACCCAAGAACCGCAACCACAACCAGCCGCCCCAAGCGGTGACGGCGAAGTCGATTTACCCGTGAATGAGACGGAGTACCAAGTTCTATCTCAAACACGTGATTTGTGGATCGACGAAAATGAACTGGCCGCCCAACTCCCGCCAGAAACAGACCCGCCGCTGGACGAGGAAGATGCCGAAATCGCCCAATTCGTGGACGAAGCAGGCGCAATCGCCCAAATTGGGCCCAACACCGACGATGGCGAATCAGAAAGTCCGATCGCTCAAATCGAGCCTCCCACAGACTCCCAGCCAACAGCAACCCCAGAAACGGTAACGCACATCCCAGAAAATGTTACCGAACAGTTGGCCCTGAGAGTCAAAGAATTGCAGCAGCAAGAACAAGCTTTGACTGAAAAAATTGCCGCCTTGGAAGCCGACAAAGCCAATGCTATAGAAGAGTTGGGCGCGGCTCAAGCATCGATCGGGCGTTTGGTACAAGACGGCTTGATTCAACTAGATCAGCGCAAACAAGCGCTACAAATCGAAGTAGAAAAACTAGAACGCCGGCGCGATCGAATTCAGAAGGAAATGCGAACCACTTTTGCCGGCGTTTCCCAAGATTTAGCAATTCGAGTCCAAGGTTTCAAAGACTATTTAGTAGGCAGTTTGCAGGATTTGGCCGCTACCGCCGAACTCTTAGATTTGACACCGCCGGTGCAAGAGACACCACAGCGAACTGCTGCTGAGGAGTCTCAATCCTCAGCACCGGTAAATCCCAAATTTGCCGAACAGGGATTTCAAGAACAAGCCAAACAAATTCGCCGCACCCTCGATCAATACCGCACTGTCCCCGACTACTACGGCCCGCCTTGGCAACTCCGCCGCACTTTTGAACCCATCCACGCGGAACGAGTTTCTAACTGGTTTTTCACCCAAGGAGGAAGGGGTGCTTTGCGGACTATGGGTTCGCGCTTGCAAAATATCTTGATTACTTCGACAATTATTTCTGTACTCAGAAGCGTCTACGGCGGACGGGTGCGGACTTTGGTGCTCGCCAACAGTCCCGAACGTTTGGGAGAGTGGCGCCGGGGTTTGCAGGACTGTTTGGGCATTACTCGCAGCGATTTTGGCCCGGAAAGGGGGATTATTATGTTTGAGTCTGCGGAGGCTTTGGCTCAAAAAGCCGATCGACTGGTGAAAGATGGTAAATTGCCACTAATTGTCATTGATGAAACTGAGGATTTAATTAGTTTGTCAATCCTGCAATTTCCGTTATGGCTGGCCTTTGCTGCCGATCCGCAAACTTTGACGACTGCTAAGGATTTTTGATTGGGTAATTTGTAATTGGTAATTGGTAATTAGTAATTGCTAATTGCTAATTGCTAATTATGATAGGAGAAAGGTTGTAAATTTTAAAAGTACACGAAATCTCAAATTAAAAAATGGCTAGCTGGATAATTTTAAATGGCGCATTGCTAATAGCAGCTTATCTGCTGGGATCGATTCCTACTGGGTACGCCTTGGGGAAATGGATGCTAGGAATTGATATTCGAGAGGTTGGTTCGGGTTCGACTGGTGCGACTAACGTACTGAGGACTTTGGGGAAGTGGCCGGGGTTGGGGGTTTTGTTGGTTGATGTGTTGAAGGGGGTAAGTGCGATCGTCCTAACCCGCTACATTTACTCTCTCACTTTTACCAGCCAGCTAGCAACCGCCGCAGGTTTAGAAAATACTGCAACTCTCCTCCCTTGGATGGCAACTTTGGCGGGTTTCTCGGCTGTTTTGGGCCACAGCAAATCAATCTGGCTGGGGTTTACCGGCGGTAAATCTGTGGCTACGAGTTTGGGAGTTTTGCTGGGTTTGTACTGGCCAGTTGGTTTGGGAACTTTCGGAATTTTCGGGATAGTATTTGCGGTATCGCGAATAGTTTCTTTAAGTTCGATTATCGGGGCAATTAGCGTGGCTGGATTGATGTTTGTTTTACATCAGCCGCTGGCTTATGTATTGTTTGGACTTGCGGGCGGGATATTTGTAATTGTGCGGCATCGGAGCAATATTCAGCGACTATTGAACGGTACTGAACCAAGGATTGGAGAGAAATTGGAAACAGCAGCTAGCGATTGATCGGTAGTATTTTTGTACCGCTGGTTGCAGATTACTATTTCTCTGTCCAATCTTCGATTTAAGCTTTGGTAGGAGGCTTTGCAGCGCGTTCTACAGCTTAGAATGCCTGAACCGATATAATGCTGTTTTGGAGTTGAGCCGGCGTTACACCTTCAACAAAACCTACTAAATCGCCAGAATTTCTGACTTTGATGAGAGTCCCTAAAGTCACTATTGGTGCAGGATTTAATAGTGATGGCGAGACCACGGGTTTCGCTGCTTCTGGAACGTCAAACGAGAGTAAGATTGTCACATTTGTCAAGCTTTCCAAAACTACATCGTTAACCGTCAAACCGTCTGCTAATCCAATTTTATCGAAGGCGGGTCTGAAAGCTGTAATGAAATCGACATTATTGATATTAGTCACTCCGGGTTCTGCTTGGAGGACGTATAAGTTGCTGCCTTCGATTTTGATTGAATTATTATAACCCAAACCTGCTAAAAAGTCGCGACCAAAACCTCCCACTAAAGTGTCATTTCCGTTACCGCTGGCTAATAAATCATTGCCTTTACCGCCCAATAGAATATCGTTTCCCGCACCACCTATAAGAAAATCTGCATCTTGACCCCCGTTGAGAAAATTATTTCCCTCTTCTCCAAGCATGGAGTCTCTTCCTTTTCCTCCGAATAAAGAATCGTTGCCAAAACCCCCACTGATAATATCTTCCCCCTCATTGCCAAAGATCAAATCGTTTGTTATTGCGCCATCGATTGTATCGTCACCTCCGAGCATCAAAACCCCCCCAGAGGAAATTCCTCCACTTCCGATCCGTAAATCTACATATTCGGATGTATTGTCGCCAAAGAAGCGCGACGATCCTGATGGGTCTCTTTGTAAAGCCATAAAATATTTTATCCCTAAAATCTCAGATGCCAAGATTATTAAATAAGCCACTCTCAAAATCAATTCATATATTCATAACTTTGAGTTCATAAAAGTCATAACTTTGAGTTCATAAAAGTCATATTTGTGGTACGATCGACACCAACGAGTGCAGCGAGTCGAGGGGATAGAACAATTTATGTGTCTGAATCCAGGGGATATTCTGCGCGATCGCTACCAAATTATCGGTCAATTAGGGGAGGGAGGGTTTGCCAGAACCTATACGGCTAACGACGCTTTAGGCTGCCCCGAAAATCCCCTGTGCGTCGTCAAGGAAATTAGGCCGCCTCAATCTCACGATCCCGATGTTTTGCACAGGGCACAGGTGCAATTTGAAACAGAAGCTGAATCCCTGATATCTCTGGAGAAGTGCTCGCGCATTCCCAGGTTAATCGAGCACTTTCAAGAACAGGGAAAATTTTACTTAATTCAAGAATATATTGAAGGAAATCCGCTGAACCAAGAAATCGGTTCAGGCCGGCAGTTTAGGGAATCAGATGTTAGAGATTTATTGCAGGATATTTTGTCGGTTTTAGATTTCGTCCACTCTCAAGGGATTATTCACCGGGATATTAAACCGTCAAACTTAATCCGGTGCAACCGATCCGGCAAAATTGCCGTGATTGACTTTGGGGCAGTCAAAGGTATTAGCAATTTGGCGATTCAGGGCGGTCAAATAACTCAAACTCGCGTCATCGGTACAGACGGTTATATGCCGGCCGAACAGTGGAAAAATCAGCCCAGATTTAACAGCGATATCTATGCTGTGGGAATCATCGGCATCCAAGCGATCGCAGGTTTAGATATTCAAGACTTTTTTAATGATAAAAAAACTGGGGAACTCGTCTGGCACTACTCAACTGACGATCGCCCGATGGTACAAATTAGCGAGGATCTCAAAAAAATTTTAAATAAGATGGTGCGTTATCACTTTAACGATCGCTATCAATCTGTTGCTGAAGTGTTACAGGATTTGATCTCCCTAACAGCATGGCACTCACCTGCGCCGAAACGCAGGCTGTTTTCTCGATCGATCTTTGGCTTGTTGCCATTGGCAATCGCGGGAATAACAGCGGGACTGGCTGCCCCTATTTTTTTACGCACAATTACACCTAAAACTTGTCCTTTAATCCAGGGAGATGCTTTTAGTTGCGGCGAAGAAATTCTAGTAAAAACTTCTTCGCCTCGCTTAAAGCAAAGGGGAGTTGAGGAGTTTGCCAAATCTAATTATCAATCGGCTTTTAATTTATTTAAAAAATCTTGGAACGAAGAAGACAGCATCGATCCCGAAACTTTAATTTACATAAACAATGCTTTTTTAACAAGTAAAAATGCTGATTATTACACAATGGCTGTTGCCGTTCCCATCCTGACAAATCAGGATGGTTCTGTAATTAATGCAGATTCGGCCAAAGAACTTTTGCGCGGCGTTGCCCAAGCCCAAACCGAAGTTAATTTAGGATTAATCGCTGCTACTGAGAGTCATCAAAACTTTCCCGGTCAAAGCTTTCTCGAAGCCAAAGCTATTAACGGAAAAGGTCTGAGAGTCATCATTGCTGACGATGCGAATCTCAAAACAGAGGCCATTCAAACAGCAAATGCACTGGTTAAACAGCCGGATGTTTTAGGAGTAGTCGGTCACTATGCCAGCGAAATTACCCTATCAGCGGTAGATATTTATGACCAAAATAACCTCGTGCTGATTTCTCCCGGAAGCACAACGCAAGAACTGACAGAAAAGCATCGGAAAATTTTCTTTCGCACATCCTATTCGAGTCGGTTTGCATCTCAAACTTTAGCAAAGTATCTGCGGTCCGCAGGCAAAAATCAAGCGACAGTTTTATACAATCCCGGCAGTTCGTCTGGTTCTTATTTTACACAAGCTTTCAAACGGCAGTTTCAAGATGACAAAAAAGCAAAAATAGTCAGAATTCGCAACTTTGATTTATCCAAAAATGAATTCAACGCTCAAACAGCTTTAAATGAAATCCAGCGCCAAGGAGAAACCGCGATCGTGTTATCTCCAGACGGTCAAATTACTAATTCATTAAATAACGCGATCGCATTAGTTAAAGCCAACCGCGATCGCAATTGGATAGCCGGAATTTGGGTACTCTACAAGTGGAGAACTTTGGAAGCCGTATCTCAGTTAAAATCTTTTGAAAAACTAATCGTGTCTGTCCCCTGGCATCCCTTAAGCAGTGTTAATAAAAAATTTCCTCAACAGGCTCAAAAGCTGTGGGGAGGAACGGTAAATACCGATACAGCCTTAGCTTACGATGCAACTATTGCACTGATTAAGGCAATGGAAATGCAGCAGCAACCTAGCCGCAGAGGAATGCAAAAAACGCTTTCTCTTCCGAATTTTATTGTGGAAGGAGGAACAGGAACTATTCAGTTTGGAAAGAATGGCGATCGCAAAAATCCCCCCAGCGAATTGGTGCATATTGTCAAGTGTCGAAAAGAACAGTTTGGTGTAGCTTTTGTTCCCGTCAAATATCCGACGGCAAAAGCGGCAGGTTTAAAGTGCGATTGAACTCATTTGTGATAGTTTCTGTGCGTTATTCCTGACTTATTTGCCCAATTCTTGAGAACGCAAACAAGCTGCTTTCACTGCTTCGATCAGCGCAGAACGAAAGCCGTTACTCTCTAATTTAGCAATTCCCGCAATAGTCGTGCCGCCGGGACTTGTAACTTGATCTTTCAATTGTGCTGGGTGCATTCCCGTTTCTTGCATTAGCTTCGCCGTACCGAATACTGTTTGTAAAGCTAATTGAGAGGCGATCGCCCGTGGCAAACCAGCACAAACTCCGCCATCTGTCAAGGCCTCTATCAAAATTGCTACATAACCAGGCCCGGAACCCGAAAGCCCTGTCACCGCATCCAGCATACTCTCAGGTACTTCTACCACTTCTCCCACGGCCTGAAAGATGCGCTTTACCAATTCTAAATCAGCCGGTTGAACAAGTTTTCCCGGAGCGATCGCGCTCATTCCCGCCCCTACTGTTGCTGGAGTATTCGGCATCACCCGCAGCACTCCCCGCCCGGGAAACGCCGGTTCTAGCTTGCTCAGTGGCACTCCTGCCAAAATCGACACTACCAGCGCTTCTGGCTGGGAATTAGCCGTTTCTCCATTATTTCCCTGTTTGCGATCGGCCGCCACTGCCAACTCCAAAGCTACCGTATCAAAAACTTGCGGTTTAATCGCCAAAAACAGCACTTCTGTAGCCGCAGCAACTTCTAGATTGCTGGCTGTTGTTCCAATCCCGTAGGTTTCAGTCAAAAATTGGCGGCGTTGAAGTTGTGGGTCGCTCACCAAGATTTCTGAAGGCAAATAAACTTTTTGTGCAATTAAGCGGGATAAGAGAGCTTCTCCCATTACCCCGCCGCCGATCGTACCAAATTTTATGTTAGTCATTAGTCATTAGTCATTAGTCATTAGTCATTAGTCATTAGTCTACAGTGCTACCTTGTAGGGTGCGTCGCCCGCAACAATCTACAAGTTTTATCGAACATCTCAAAGCGACGCACCTTACTATTTTATGCTAGTCATTAGTTATTAGTTGCCATTAGTTATCAGTCAACTGCCTTAGCTAAGAGTTAAGAACCCAGAACTAAGGAATACAAAATTCAGGATCTGGCTAGTTAAAAGCTTACTGGCTAATAACTAAAGACTAAAGACAGATGACTAATGACTAATAACTGCTGACTAATAACTACTGAGCGATGGGAGCTTGTTCTGCAGGCCAGACTGTGGGTGCAGGAGCAGCAGCACGAGGGCGTCCTTGAGCAGGAGGCACTTCGTGAACCACACCAGACTGAGTTCTCACCTGCACGCAGCTAGGCGTAAACAAGAAAATACTTTCGCCAATTCGCTCTTGATGACCGTCAAGGGCATAAGTACCGCCCGCCACAAAGTCCACAGCTCTTTGCGCTTGGTCTGGGTCCATCACCGTCAGGTTCAAAACCACAGACTTCCGTTCCTTAAGGGCTCGAATTGCTGCCGGCATCTCTTCAAAAGTGCGCGGCTCCATTACTACTACTTCCGAAATCCCGTTCATAGCTCCAGGCATTCCAATCACGTTATTCATTACTGACCCTACTCCCCCGGTTGGTGCAACGACATCCATACCTGTCGATCCTACTACTGACCGCTCTCGCATTCTACGATTTTGACGACGTTCTTCTTCGGCTGCTGCGACGGCAGCGGGGTTGGGTTCAGGCGCTTGGTAAAAGTTCTGATACCGCTCCCCTTCAGTTTCGTCGTATACGTCATCGTACTCAGGCTCATTGTTGATGCCTACAAAATCTCGCAGTTTAGAAAAAATATTCATGATTTACGCTCCTTCACGACTTTGCTGCCCCGACTATACTCGCGTTGCGCGTTAGTCGCGGGTGGCTGACTATTCTATATTTAACCCAAATTGTCTTTATCAGAAGATTTCAATTATTTATCCCCTCCTAGAGCCAAATAAGGTTTGTCCTAGCCGTACCATAGTAGCACCTGCTTGAATTGCCAAATGATAATCTCCCGACATCCCCATCGAGAGCTGGTGCATTTGAATGCAGGGCAAATTTTGCTGCTGGATTTTCTGTGCAAGTTCGCGGGTGCTGTTAAATAATTCTAGGATTTGGGAGTCATCTAATCCCAGCGGAGGAATTGTCATCAAACCTTGAATTTTGATATGCTGACATTTGTTGAGTTCTGGAAGGTCGGCAAGCAGTTCTGGAACGCTCCAGCCGTATTTGTCCGGGTCGGGCAACATTTTGACTTGCAGGCAGACTTGGGGAGAGCAGGACATTTCCCCCGCCAAGCGCGAAAGTCGCTGAGCGAGTTTTAAATTGTCGAGAGAGTGAATCCACTGGAAATGCTCTAGGGCCTTGGCAGCTTTGTTGGCTTGCAAGTGGCCGATCAAGTGCCAGTTGATATCCGGCAAATCTTGCAGTTGGCTTTGTTTTTCTGCAGTCTCTTGAACCTTACTCTCGCCAAAATCCCGGATACCGGCCTCGTATGCTTCGCGGATAGCATCAGTCGGTACCTGTTTGGTAACGGCAATTAACCGCACTGATTGGGGCAAGTGTTGGCGAATGCTGTTAATTCGAGAGGCTATGGTCATGGGTGCTCAACGCTCTTGACGGGAGGGAAGGAAAATTAAGACAGTTACCAATTACCAAATTACTGATTTTCGTTATTGAAATGTGCGCTGGTGAATGGTCTGCAATTGGTCGTACTCCTGATATTGACCGCTGCGACGCAGGGTTCGCAGGCGAATTTCGACCATGAGGCGAGCGTCGGAGCGGCTGATTGGTTCAAATCTCAGCCCGCCAGGGCCGTTTGTCACCAAAAAAAACAGGCGTTGGGCGTATAGGGTGGTAAATAATTCTTGGCTGTCTTCAACCTGGGATACCCTGAAGAGGAGGCCAAAGTTGGGATGATTCAGGTAAGTTTCGGTAGTCATTAACGCTCACAATCTATCAATTTTAGATTAAAGATTTCGATTTTAGATTTTAGTTTCGCTCGATCGCCCGACGGCGTTGTTTGACGGCGGGGTACAAAGGGCGATCGCCGTAGCCGTGCAATAGTCTCCGTCGTGGCTGAGGCTTAATTGCCACTGGCAATTTCCCCAAACAGAGGCTTGTGCTGCTGCGGTTCCGTGCAGTTGCACATTTGGAGCACCGTTTTCGGAGCGCCGAATTTCCACATCTGCATACCGTATTCCCCGCCATCCCGTGCCTAGAGCTTTGACAACGGCTTCTTTTGCTGCCCAGCGGCCCGCTAGCTGGTTGCAGGAAACTCGATTCATTTTACCTTTAATGCTGCTGTGTTGAGAATTTAGTTGCCCGCAATCCCTTTGTTCGGCGGGCGTGTAAACTTTTTCGAGGAAGCGATCGCCAAACCGGTCTAATGCGGCTTGAATGCGCGGAACATATACGATATCTGTCCCAAGATAGATGTTCAAGGTCTTGGTTCTCTAAATATTTGTCTCCATTACTTTAGCAGGACTGTCGCGCACCAGACAAAATTTACTCAAATGTCAATACGGTTCAGTTAAGGAAAATTGTAGCGAAAATGTTGGGTTTCGTTCCTCAACCCAACCTACGCACGATCGGTTTTTTTAGCACTAACCCAAGCGTATTGACTCAAATGTATGTCCGTGCTTCAAAGCCCGCTCGAATCTTTCCTTCCCAATTCTTCAATCTCAAATCTAATCAATCTAAAATCTAAAAACTAAAATATAAAATCGCAACATCTGTCCCAAGATAGATGTTCAAGGTATTGGTTCTCTAAATATTTGTCTCCATTACTTTAGCAGGACTGTCGCGTACCAGACAAAATTTACTCAAATGTAGGCCCGTGTTCCAAACCCCGATCGAATCAGTCATTCCCAATTCTTCAAAATTCTTCAATCTAAAATCTAAAATCTAAAATCTAAAATCTTAACTGTCCCACCCCCAAACAAAGCGGGCGCTCCAGAGGAGGAGCAAGCAGCCGAGGGCGATCCAGTCTCGGATTTTCAATTGCAACTGGTGCCATTCTACACGGTGTCGATCGGGACTGGTGAAGCCGCGAACTTTCATGGCGCTGGCTATTTGTTCAGCTCGCAAAAGCAAGTTTTCTAACAGCCGCTCAGCTATCATCAACCACACTTGAGCGGCGCTGCGAAATCCGAGTTTTTTCCAGTTTATCGCTCTGGTTCTGACCGATCGCACTAAATTTTGTATTTCTTCCAATACTAGGGGAATGAATCGCAAAGATAAAGTTAATGTTAAGGCTATTTCGGTAATAGGCCAGTTCAAGCGGCGCAAGGGCTGCATTAAGTTTTCAAGGGCGGCGGTAATTTCTTCGCTGGCTGTGGTGAGAAGGTAGAGGTTGGTGCTGTAAATTATTGTGAAAAATAGGGTGCTGACGTTGATAGCTAAATCTAGGGATTTGCGGGTGATTTTAATCGGGCCTTGTTTGAATACAACGTAACGGTAGTTTGTAGGTTGGGGGAGTTGATTTGGGCTTTGGGCTTTGGTATTGGGGATTGGGGAGTTTGAGCCTAAGTTAAAAGGTTTGTACCAGGGTTTTGGTTGGGGCGGGGGTGGAAGAGTTGCGGGCTGTTGGGAAAAGGTTAATTCGTCGGCGGGGATGCGGGGCTGGTGTTCTGCAGGGAGTCCGTCGGGGGCGATCGCGCTGAGGCAAAATAGTAATAGGCAGAATAGCAGCAGAAGTCCCATTTGCTGTTTCCACACGCGCCAGGGAATTGCTGCTGTTAGTGTCAGTACGATTAACATTCCTACTAGCATGAACCGCCAGATGGGATTGGCGAGTATGGGCGCAATCAGAAATGTCATCAACCAGGCTAGTTTTACGCGGGAGTCTAGCCGGTGAAGCCAGGTTACTGGTTGTTCTAGGTATAGTCCTATGGGGAGCGAGCGCAATAAATCCATTTTGTCGATTTTAGATTTTTAATAATATAAATTTATTGAACCGCGAAGACGCAAAGGACGCCAAGGAAGAGAAAGAAGGAATAGAAAAGAAAGAAACGCAATTTGCTTTGATTATTAAACTGCGTTTTTTCTTTAATCTAAAATCAAAAATTACTTGACGCGCAGTGCTCTGTTTGTTGTGCTCATTTCGGTGGCACGAACTTTTTTGCCTCTCCAAAGTAGCCGCATTGGTGTACCGGTAAAGCCGAGGTGTTTGCGGAATTGGCTTTCCATGTAGCGGCGGTAATTTTCGGTGAAGCGTTTGGGATCGTTGACGAATAGGGCGATTGTCGGTGGCTGCGATCGCACTTGAGTACCGTAATAGATTTTGCCTTGTTTTCCTTGGCGGGTAACTGGGGCTGAGTGCCAGGTTGTGGCTTCTTCTATGACTTCGTTAATCACGGCGGTAGTGACGCGGCGCTTGTGTTCGTCGGAGGCTTTGTCTACTAATTCAATGATTTTTTCAACTCGCTGTCCACTCATGGCGCTAACAAAAATCATTTCTGCCCAGTCGAGGAAATAAAGTCGGGTTCTGACTTCTCTTTCGTACTCGTATATTGTGTCGGAGTCTTTTTCTACGGCGTCCCATTTGTTGACGACTATGATGCAGGCTCGACCTTCTTGGCTGATGCGATCGGCTAATTTTTGGTCTTGATCCGTAACGCCGTCTATTGCGTCAATTACTAATAGTATGACGTTGGCGCGGCGGATGGCTTTGAAAGCGCGGTTGATGCCGAAAAATTCTGCGCCGTATTCGACGTTTTTCTTTTTCCGAATTCCGGCGGTGTCGATCAGGCGGTAGGTTTTACCGTTCCGTTCTACTAAGGTGTCGATCGCGTCGCGGGTTGTGCCGGAAATCGGGCTGACTATGGCGCGGTTTTCTCCGAGAAATGCGTTTAACAAACTCGATTTGCCGACGTTGGGACGACCGATAATTGCTACTTTAATTTCCTCAACTTCTGGTAATACTTCCGTGGGAAGATAAGTAATTAATTTGTCAAGCAATTCCCCGGTGCCGTTGCCGTGAATGCCGGAAACTGGGAAAGGTTCTCCGAGCCCCAATTGCCAAAAGTCTGCTGCTTGGGTGAGTCCTGTATTTTCCGATTCGCATTTGTTGACTGCGAGAATGACTGGGACTTTTTGCAGTCTCAGCCAAGATGCGATCGATTCGTCGCCGCCGGTGAGCCCGGTTTTTCCGTCAACTACGAAAATGGCTGCGCTGGCTTCTGCGAGGGCCGCCATTGCTTGTTCGCGAATTAAAGGCAGAAATTCTGTCTCGTCGTCGAATACTAGCCCGCCGGTGTCTACGACTTGATATTCCCGATCGCCCCAGTATGCTGGTCTGTAAGTGCGATCGCGCGTGATTCCCGGTTCGTCGTGGACGATCGCGTCTTGGGTGTTGGCTAAACGGTTGACGAGCGTCGATTTGCCTACATTGGGGCGTCCAATAATAGCAACTATAGGTAGAGACATAAAAGTAGCAGCAATAAGGCTGCGCCGTGATTTTGAGGTTTAGCCTTTTATTGTAAGCGAAGCTGGCTGATATTGTATGCGATCGGGCTGCATCGTGTATTATACGCCCTCCGGGGCTGTGCTGCCCGCGCCGCGAACTCATGGCGACCTCTGGAAACGAGATAAAGAAGGCTCGGACTGTTAATCTGGATTACCAGAGCCTGGTAACGATAAATGCTTGCTGCACCTTCTCTAAAAATTGCTAAATGGAACGACTTATTTCTGTATTCGGGTTAGCTGTTTTTGTCGGTTTGTCCTACGTCTTTTCAGTCGATCGGCGCGCTGTCAAGTGGCCGCCCGTATTGTGGGGAATTGCTTTACAGCTAATTTTTGCTATTTTGATTCTCAAAACTGCTCCGGGTTTGGCTGTCTTTAAATTTTTGGGAGATGTGGTGACGCAGTTTCTCAATTTTTCTGATGCGGGAGCAAAGTTTATATTTGGAGATAATTTTGCAGAACACTTTATCGCTTTTAAAGTGCTGCCGACAATCATTTTTTTCTCTTCCTTTATCACCCTACTTTATCACTACGGCATTTTGCAGCGAGTTGTGCAAGCAGTGGCATGGTTGATGATTAAAACCATGAAAACTTCTGGTGCAGAAACGCTTTCTTGTGCTGCGAATATCTTTATCGGGCAAACGGAAGCTCCTTTGTTAATTAAACCTTATTTGGCGGCGATGACGCTCTCGGAACTCCATGCTGTCATGACGGGAGGATTTGCCACAATTGCCGGCGGAGTCATGGCAGCTTATATTTCTTTTGGAGTACCGGCTCAACATTTAATTGCGGCGTCGGTGATGTCTGCACCAGCAGCTTTGGCTATTTCTAAATTGCTGTACCCAGAAACTGAAAAGTCGCTGACTGCTGGGGAGGTGGAGGTGAAGGTGGAACAGGTTTATGCTAATGCGGTGGATGCGGCGGCTTCGGGTGCTAGCGACGGGTTGAAGTTAGCGGCGAATGTGGCTGCTATGCTGATTGCTTTTTTGGGTTTGTTGGCTTTTTTTAATGCGCTTTTGGGGTGGTTTGGAGGGCTAATTAGTTTGCCTCAGTTGTCGCTCGAATTAATTTTAGCTTATTTGATGGCTCCGGTTGCTTGGCTGATGGGGGTGCCTTGGGCTGATTGTGCAGAAGTGGGGATTGTTTTGGGAAAAAAAACGATTTTGAATGAGTTTATTGCTTATTTAGATTTGATGGAATTGGTGAAACAACAGGCGATTTCTGAACGATCGCAAATTATCTCGACTTATGCTTTGTGCGGGTTTTCTAACATTGGTTCGATCGGGATTCAGATTGGGGGAATTGGCGCGATGGCCCCGCAGCGGCAAGGCGATTTGGCTAGGTTGGGCGTGAGGGCGATGATTGCTGGGTCTTTGGCTTGTTTTATGACTGCTTGTATCGCGGGGATGCTGATTTGAAAGTTGTGAGTTTTTAGTTAAGCTGTGCGGTGCTTATGGTGCACCTTACATTAACTCCAGTAAATCTTATTAAATAAAAGTTAAAAAACCCACCAAATTATTTGATGAGTGGTATTACTTTGATCATTGGCGAGGCAGGAGATGGAATTTTAGCGATCGGCTATTATTGAAAACAAGCAGGAGTTTAGTTTTTGACGAAAGCTTAAAACAGCAGCTTAAAAATGGAAACTAAATTTCCCTCAAAGCTCAACACATTAGGTGGTAATATGGCTGTTCTGCAACTAGAAGACGGTAGAACATATACGGATATCCGGGCGATCGCCAGTCAACTGGCAGTTTTAAATATTGAGATCGATTCCCTGCCCGCCAACGAAAATCCGGCGTTTCAAGAACTGCTAGTTCAAGACATTCTCAATGTAACAGAAAAACAGCAGATTCTCGCAGCCTATAATAGCGAGTTTGAACAGTTTAAGCGCGCCAGCGGATATCGGTGGTGCGACTTAAAAGTGCTGCATCCAGGTTCGCAGCAGATTTACGCGCTGATGACTCAAAGCGATCGCACTCACACCCACACAGATGCAGAAGTTCTTCACATTTTAGCTGGGGAATGCGTTTTTGGGTTTGTGTATTCTAACGGCTCTCAGGTACAATTAATGCTGCAAGCTGAAGAATACATTAAAGTGCCTGCCAATACCGAACATTGGTTTTATCTCACTCCCTCGCTCTACTTGAAAGCCTTGCAGTATTACACCACTGCTCAAGGCTGGGTTCCTCAGTATACTAACCGGAAACTAAAAATTAAAAACTAAATGTAGGGTGCGCTTCGGCGCACCTTCCTTTATCAAAATAGGCGATTGAAATGGCGACAATACAAACAAAGTCTCTCTCTAAAAGACGAAGATTAAATGCTTTCTACTTCATTAGGTGCGGCCATTTCAATTTCTTCGCAACGCTGCAAAAGCGCTTCTATTTCCTGAGCTAAAAAAATCACTTCCTGCCAAGAAGAACCGTTGATTAAATCTTGAGCGTGAGCTAATTTGTTTCTCAATGCCTCTGCTGACTTTAAAAAACGCTCCCCGTAGCGTTTGGATTTGAGCCCCAGCCGATCGACTATTTCAGCCGAACTCAGGATTAAATCTCGCTTGTCGCAGAATTGCAGGTAATCGATTAAGTCAATTGCTTCATTTCGCGATCGCCCCAATTCCCAAAGGTGTTTTGCCGCTAAAATGCGATCGCCCTTCAGGAATTTCTGCCAAGAATCTTGGGGAAAGTAAATCCGCACGATCCGCAATAAATTCATTTCGAGAAGTGTCACCAATCCAAACAGCAGCATCCGCACCGGTGCTTTTTGTAAATCGCCACAGGTAACGATCCCGTCGATCCTGTTGCTTTCTAATACAAATAATCTGGGTTTTTCTCGCAGCAGCGGCAGCAATTCCATCAAAGGAGTCGAAGCGGCAATTAATTGTGAGGGGTGAAAAATTTGCTGGTAGTCGCTGCACTTACCTGTCATTAAGTGCGATCGTTCTACATAGCCGCAAACCGTGCCATTTTCTTCGATACCGAGCACGTCAAAATCGCGGGCCTCCATCCACGATCGCAATTTGGCTGCGTCTTCGCAAGCGGGGACAGCTTTCAGCGGTTCCGCGAGGTATTTAACTGTAATGCTGTCTTTGAATAAATCCCGCAAGTCGGCGGAACTAGATTTTAAATGTTTCATCAGAAAATTGGGTAGAAACCTCGTCCTTTTAGGACGGCTTTATATTACAATATAATTGGTCAACGACCCACCCGAGACGATGGATCAAACAGCCTATACGAGCGAAGTTCAGCCCGAGGTGCTGGCGGCGAAGCAAAATCGGTAGACCGGGATGCATAGGATAGGGCAATGGTAAACATCCCTAGAATCAAAACAGGAGAAGAATTCCGTTTGGTATTCGATACGTAAAAACCGCTTTCTCTTGCGGGGTTAGTGCGCGAGAGCGAACATAAGACCAAATCTCTTTTAGGGTGGAGGCAGTTGCGAAGAAGCAGAAATTCAAATCGTGAGGTTTGGGAATCCCCGTCCGCGACGGTCGGGGTGGATGTCAACTCATGTCCGGTAATTTCATGGATCGTTGCCCGACAAAATGACAATTAATATTTTAACTACAAGTAAAGACGCCGCATTACCGTGGGAGAATCTCAGTTTTGTAAAAAGCGTTTTTTAGGAGTGCGATCGTCCCCCTTGCAGGGAGCATCTCAGTTTTGCATTTACAGTGCGAGCGTCCCCGCTCGCGTATTGTACAATACGCGAGCGGGGACGCTCGCACTACAATAAAAAAAATGCTTTTTACAAAACTGAGATGCTCCCCCCCTTGCACTCCTGTAAAATCCAAACTGAGATGCAGCCTTACCGTGTCCCTACAGATTTCATGATATTACTTACTGGCTAATTCCGGGCAATAATGATTGGCGGCAAGGGTGGTAATAATATCGGCATCCGCAAGAAAACTTTCTTTGGCAGTTGGATTTTCGATACTGACAGCTTGCCCGATCGCTCTTAATTTAACTTCCGGCAGAGAAACTCCCGATTTTGCTTCCGCACACATTCTTTTAGCGGCCGCAATTTTTTGACCAGGGGCCCTTTGGATTGCTTGCAGTAAATTGTCCGTTGCTTCGGGAGAGTAGCTTTTTGCTAAGCGTTTATAGTCTTCGAGAAATTTCCCATCGTTTCCTGTCAGCTTAATGTCGGATTCTTGGGGCGAACACAACAAATTTAAGTTAATTACTTCTCCCACTGAATTAACAAGAAAACATCCTTCGCGTTCTTGGGCGATCGCGCTTTGGTTGCTGGGGACAAATTGTATAATAACGGCGGACAGAACAGCAGTTAAACGCGAGTAATTTAGCATGGAATTACGTGATATATTTAGCATTTCTAACCGCCGAATGCTGAGCAATGCGGGTGTTCTTGAGTTAGAGCGTGTCCGGTAAATTAAGCGAAATAATTGTAGGGGCGGGTTTCACCAACCATCTATACTTATAACTAAAAATCTACATAAACCCGCCCTCCAAGCTGTCGGCAATTTAACAAAAATAATATCAGACGAACATTTCGTTGTCTAGGGAAGTTTTCATTAACAGCAAACATCCCCCTTGTGTGAGGGGCGAATGTGTGGAACCGGGAACCGATCGAATGTAGTCGCCTTGATGGCAAATTTCCCCTTCTACAATTAAGTCTCCTTCTAATACAAGCACTTCCTCCGAGGCAGCGTGTCGGTGCAGGGGAAATGTTACTCCAGGTTCTAGTCGCATCAAGCAGGTAATTTCGCGCTTTTGTTTGTCAATATAAAGCTTGCCAAACGAAAGTCCCGGAACTCCATAAGATTTCCATTTGACATCGTGCGATCGCACTATTAAAGATGGAGTATTGTTCTGGGTTGGGGAAGTAACAATTGGCTTGATATTGGCTGATTCTGCCGGGGTTGGCGGCAGTTCGGCTATACGCTGGAACAGGCGGTTTTTGAGGTCGGGGGCGACAGGAACTGGGGGGGCTGTGTAGGCGATCGCGGCAATTGTGGATTCCAAAGCAGCTAATTCACTTGTAAGTTCTGGGGACTCTTTCAATTTCTCTGCAAATGCGCCGCGTTCTGACTCGTCGAGGGTATCGAGAGCTTGAAGGGCTGCAAGGATATTAAACTCCTCGTCTGGCATCATTTCCATCTGTTTTCCGCCATTAATTGTAATTCAGCCTAGGTTGATTTTAAACTTGAAATTGGTCTGCAGCCCTCGCACTCAAGATGGATGATTGGAGATGCCACAACTTTAGATTAATGTTAAACAACTTAAATTTTGTTTTTTGACTATCTAAAATTCTTCGCTCAAAGCTTGACGCAATTTGGAAAGACCCAATCGAATTCTGGTTTTGATTGTACCTGTCGGGATACCAGTTTTAGCTGCGATCGCCGCGCAAGTCAGCCCTTGGTAGTAAGCGAGTTCGATCGCCTGTTGCTGTTCCTTTGGCAGTTTTTCTAAGGCCGCTTTGACTTGTTCCCTGCGTTCTTTAAACATTGCATCTTCCATCGGTTCTGCAACGCTAGAGATTGGTACTTTAGCCTCTTCCAGACAAGCTTCAGCAGCCCGAACTGTTCGCTGCACAGCTCGCAGCCGATCGAGGGAACGACTGCGGGTAAGCATGAACAACCAAGTATCTGCTCGACTGCGAGAAGGATCGTAAGTTGCTGCTTTTTGCCAAATTTGGGAAAAAACATCGAGTACCACTTCTTCAGCTTCTTCTACCGAACCCAGGATTTTGTAAGCGAGAGCGTAACTTGGGCGACCGTAGCGATCGTAAAGTTTAGCTAATGCCGTTTGGTCTTTCCGGGCAATCTGCACTAAAAGCAGCGATTCATCGCCTGACTTCTGGCCTGTCATCTCAGTGTACCGAAAATTTTTGTTTTGACTGCACAGATCCAAAATTAAAAATTCGGCGTATATCCCTACAGAACATAATTGTAAGTTTGAAGTTGGGGCTACCAGCTAGAGTAGGCCTTTTCGGGCTAATTTTGTCGTGCTTTGAATTGTAAAAATCCCAAGTCCTCTTGAATTTTACCACCGAATTAGTGATTTTTTTGAGACTTAGCAATCCGCTTTATGCAGAACGAAGAAATGCCCGGAGCCTGAACACTCAAAACAGCGCCATTCACTCGTTCCCAAGCTTTGTTCGATCGCTCCCAAGAACAGCCTGGGAACCCCTATAAGCGAGGCTCTGGCTCCACTCGAACGAGGGAAGCCGTGTCTGGGAGCAGGCATTCCCAAGCCTAGTGCGGGAACGAGTAAATCCTCAATTACCCACTTTTTTACAGAAATTAGTCTGGCAGCACAGATCCAAAATTGCCAAACCTTCGTATACCACCAATAGGAGAAGGCTCAGCAACAGCGCCAAAGCCCGACAGGTTGACAGATTGCAACCTGTTGCTACAAAAGTAAAACCCGCGAAGGCGGGTTATTTACCATTGATTTGTGCAAAAAATTCATTGAAATAAAGGTGCTAACTGTGAAGCTCACAAAAAAAATTCGCCGAACCATACTAGCTATTGAAGTAGCTCTAATTGCTCTATTAACTCCAGGGATAATTGTCGCTTCTGACCACGACGACGGCGAAGTAGATATCAAAGGTCGCGCGGTCAATTTAACTGACCTATATGTATATCGCGAAAAAGACCAAAACTCCGGTGCTGCGGACGGGGATTTAGTATTTACCATGAATTCAAATCCCAGGTCTGTCGCCCGTTATCAATATTATTTCAGCACTACAGCCCTCTACCAATTTCACATCACCCAGGTAGGTGACGTGAATTCTACACCTACTGGACGTTCGGATATTATCTTGCGGTTTGCCTTCAGTCCGCCTAACAATAGAGGTATGCAAGCGGTAGCTGTAACTGTTGTTCGCGGTGGCTCGGAGACTGTTGCTAAGACTACTGTTAACGGCGGGCTAATTGCTACAACTCCGCTGAATTCTAATGCTGTTTTGAATACAGTACCTGTGGGCGGTTCTAACTTGACTGTATTTGCGGGTTTACGCGAAGACCCGTTTTTCTTTGATGTGGAACAATTTTTCCGAGTTCGCGCCGCAGCTTTGGGAACAGGGCCGCGCACTGCTTTTAAAGAACCGAGTCAAGCGATCGACTTTACTAAAGGTTACAACGTCAATACAATTGCTGTGCGCGTTCCGAAAGCGTTCTTGCAAGCAGGAACAGGGGCCAATACTTTTGATGTTTGGTCAACAGTTTCGATCCGGGATGGAGCGGGCGGTTTTAAACAATTCGAGCGTTTGGCAAGACCTGCAATTAATGAGGGTTTGATAGTTACTCCCGCTTATCTGGAAGCATTCAATAATATTCCTCCGAGATCGGATTTGAGCGCTGCTGCTGCTCCGGTGCGTCAGGAAGCTGTTGCTACTTTGAATGCTGTGGATCTTTTGGACGGTCGGGATAATGTCGATCCAAATGCGATCGCCGGAGCTTTCTTACCCGATGTCATGCGGATCGATACCACAAAAACCAGCGGCTACGCTAGCGCTACCAATGCTCAAGGAAGCTTGATCGGAGGTCGTATGCTGATGGACGACGTTATTGATATCACTCTGGGAGCTTTGGTGGGTTCTCCGGTTGGGGATAACGTTTCATATAACGGAACTCCGGGAAATCCGGCTCAAGGACACAAACCTTTAGAACCGACTTTTCCTTATTTGGCTTTGCCTAATTAATAGTGCCAGCGTCCCGCGAGCGAGTGTTTATCGCGAGCGGGGACGCTCGCACTGAGCGGGACAGGACTCGCGAGCGGGGACGCTCGCACTGCACTCCGAAAAATACAATATCTCAATTCAATAAGTTTAATTTTCAGCAATGACGGCTAATAAAGAACAAAAAATAAAATCAGATATTTTCTGGTGGCTGCTCCTAATCGGACTGCCAGTAGTGGGAATTGGTGTCGTTAATTTGACGCCGAACTGGCGTGAAATTTCAGAAAATTTTTCTAACAAAAGCCCCGAAAATCTCGATACTAATTACCGCTATCATTTTTCGGAAAGTTTGAGAAATAATCCCAATCAAAAGGAAGCAATTCAGCAAGAGATTGCTTTTTACCAGCAGCGGTTGGCTGTTGATTCCCGCAGCGGTTTGAACCGGGCGGCACTGGCGGGATCTTATTTAAAAATGGCTCGCGCTACTGGGGAGGGAGGTTGGTTTTTATTGGCAGAACAGGCGGCTCAAAGGTCGATCGCCGATTTGCCTTTTGACAACCAAGGTGCGCTGTTAGTTTTAGCTCGAATTGCCGAGGCAAGACACGATTTTGCTACTGCTTTGCGCTTTGCTAAACAGGCGGGTTCTGACAATGAAGATGCGATCGCCCTGGAAGTTACATCTCACTTAGCGATGGGTAAAGTGAGCGAGGCAAATGCAGCCGCAGAAGCCTTAGTTAACCGGATTCCTAACTTGGGTTCTCTCACTTTGAGAGCTTTAGTGAGAGAGTCTCAGGGCCGAGATGCTGAGGTTTTGCAGGATTACCGCCAAGCAATGGCGGCGGAGGAACCGGGAGAGGTTGCTGGTTCGGCGCGGGTCCGATCGCTCTTGGGTCGATTTTACGCGCGTCGCGGGCAGTTTGTGCAGGCGAAAGCGCTGTTTTTGGAGGCGCTGCGGTTGGTGCCGCGATACCCGCTGGCGCTGATTTATTTGGCGGATTTGGAGACGCGCCAAGGCAATTATCGGGAAGCGGAAGGCTATTACAGCAAGGTTTCTGCCTATTCTGGCGGGGCTGCGACTGTGTTCGATCGCATTGTCGATCGCGGTATGGCGAGGGTGAAGGATTTGCAGGGAGATGCGATCGAATCCCGGCGACTTCGCGACAAAGCAGAAGCGGGGCTGCGACAGGAACAGGTTTCTGGATCTGGCGGTTTTGGGCACCGCAGGGATTTGGCGAGTTTGCTGCTGGAAAAAGGTCGATCGCAGGATGTCGCGGAAGCGCTGGCGTTAATGCAGGAGGAGGTGAAAATTCGGCGGGATGCTTTGACGCTGGATACTTTGGCTTGGGCGCTTTCCGCCGCTGGTGAGTGGCAAAAGGCCGATCGAGTGATGGCCGAAATAGTGCGATCGGGCATTCGCGATGCGGGTATGTTTTACCGGGCTGGTGCGATCGCCCGGACTTTAGGTAAGGATACCGAATCTCGCGCTTATTTTCAAAAGTCCAAGGAAATTGACCCGAATTTTGACGATCGATCTCGCCAAGCATTGGGTTTGGGAAGTTATGAATTTTGAGATTAGCTAATAGCAGCCATTCGGCCAAATTCGCCATTCCGTCAATCCGCCAGGGGTTGAAACCCCTGGCTAAAAGCTTAAGTCCTCTCAAGAGGACTGAAATGCACAATTGTTAAATTTGATTAGCTATTCAGTCGGTTTCAACCGACTTGCGCTATGAGACGGGGATTTCAATCCCCGGCGGACTGTGAGACTCACGAAAAGAGCGATGCCTAAAAAATCACCAACAACAAAACAAACTACCGAAAAATTAGTCGGTTTTAACCGACTTGCGCTATGAGACGGGGATTTCAATCCCCGGCGGGCTTGCGGGTAAGCGCGCTGGAAAAATCACAACAAAAACAAATAATTCATCCGAAACTCACTAAATAAACAGGGATTTATGCAATACAAATTAAACCGACTCCCAAAACTTTTCATCCTATTCTTCCTAACACTTTCCTTGTTACTAACAACCTCAACCCGACCAGTTTACTCGCACTGGTCAGACTTATCCGTAGCAGAAATAATAGTCAACGATTTGCAAACCGAAATAACATTAACTTTCCCAACCGGCTTAACAAAGTTCGCCGACGACAATCGAGACAGCCAGCTACAACCTGCTGAAGTTCGCAACCACCAAACACAGCTAGAAAAGTTTTTTAGCCAACAAATCCGCCTTACCAACAAGAGCAACATTCAAGGCTCCGTAGCAGTAAAACCGCTAGAACTAGCAGCTAAAAGCGCCAGTGTTATCCAGCAGCCCAATACCCACAGCACCTTAATTTTAGACTACACCTGGCCCGCACCTTCTCAAGATAAAACCCCCGGTTTACCTGACTCAATTTCCATCTCCAAACCCGAGCAATTGCGGATTAATTACAATCTGTTTTTGCCTGGAGTTCCGACAGCTAGCTGTCAAGCTACGATTGTGCAAGCCGGTGCTGTAAAAAGCTTTGTGTTTACGCCGCAAAACCGGGACTTTTTGTTAGCAGGAAAGGAATCTATCTGGGATTCAGGTTGGAGTTTGCTGCTAGCAGTAGCGGGAGCATTTGCTTGGGGATGCGTGCACGCGATGTCGCCCGGACACGGCAAAACCATAGTCGGCGCTTATTTAGTGGGTTCGCGGGCTACTCCGATACACGCTTTATTTCTAGCAGCGACGACTACAATTACTCACACTGCAGGCGTGTTTGCTGTGGGCGGAATTACTTTGTTTGCTTCTAACTTAATTGACCCAGAAAAATTAGATCCTTGGCTGAGTTTAATCTCTGGTTTATTAGTAGCCTTCATCGGCCTTAACTTACTCTTATCAAAAATCAAGACTAGGTTGGTAGTGAGGACTGAATTTCTCAAAAAAATCCCAAGTAAAATTTTTAATAAAAACTGGTTTTTAAGGAGTAAAGTCCTTACTGCGGAATGTGAAGAACCAGTAAATCTTTTGACTAGAGGAAGTTGGGAGAGAGAATTTAAACCTGTAAAACCCGATATATCTCACCACTACCACCATCACGGAGACGGCCGGATTCACTCGCATTTGCCGCCCGGTGCTGACGGTTCTGCGATTACTTGGAAAAGCTTATTAGCATTGGGGATTTCCGGCGGTTTGTTGCCTTGTCCTTCCGCTTTGGTGATGCTGTTGAGCGCGTCGGCTTTGGGCAATGTTGGTTTGGGAATGACGCTAGTGGTAGCCTTTAGTTTGGGATTGGCTTTAGTGCTGAGTGCGATCGGATTAATCTTAGTTTATGCCAAACGGAATTTTGATAAACTGCCCAAACAGAT
Organism: Microcoleus sp. T3_D1; assembly: GCF_036700405.1. Lineage (NCBI taxonomy): Bacteria > Bacillati > Cyanobacteriota > Cyanophyceae > Oscillatoriales > Microcoleaceae > Microcoleus > Microcoleus sp. T3_D1. The sequence goes on along the minus strand of NZ_JAUBOV010000003.1, from coordinate 145,986 downwards.
AACAGCAGTCAAATTTCTGCCTGCGATTAGTGCGATGTTTGTGATGTTTTTGGGGTTGGGAATTACCGGACAGGCGCTGTTGAAAATATTGGCTGCAAATCAATGGGTAATTGGCAATGGATAAGCATAAAATTAGGACTCTCCCTCCTAACTACAAACTTACGAATAAGTCGGATTTTAGATACCCGATTTCTTGAAGAAGCCGGGTATCTGGGTATTCTGTTTTTTAGCCGTTGCTCACTTATCAGGCCGCACTATGTTTATTAATAATTTCGGCTAAACCCGGTACTCCGTTTTCCACGTAATTCTTGGCTGAGGGGCGGAGTTTGGCATAGGCGCCTTTAACCATCGCTCTTGTGCTTTTCTCGACTCTTTTGTCGCTGATTTGGAGCAATTCGTCTGCTACTTCACCTTTTCTTTGGGCTAGATATTCGACTGGGTTGCCATTGTTTACCGCTTCAGCCCACATCGGATCGAGTGCGATCGAGATTTCTGGCAGAAGTTGATCGACGACTTGGGCGCAATAGTCAGCCCGTATCCCCTTGACAGTAGAGTAGGCAGCTTTAAGAGCCATACCACCCAATCCCGGCGCTGCTGCAACTTGTTGGTCTATCAGCTTTACACAGTCATCAACAAAACTTTCTCTGTGGTTTTCATTCAATAGAATATCGCTAAGTCCCATTTTCGCTTTCCTTGATTTAATAGTCAATGTGCTTATTAGCTTGGAGAGCCATCAGGGGATTATATATCTATTTTGATCCTTTACTCAGGATTACACAAGTTTTTTAAGGTTTGAAAGTCTTTACTTGACAAGCTGATGTTGAGATTTGTCTAGTAGTATGTTATGGGAATTAAGGTTCAATCTGCTACTAATTATTGACCTAGGGTTTGTAGTAAGGGCTTTAGTCCTTATTAGGTGATATTAATGAGGACTAAAGCCCTGACTACAAACAGATGAGTTGTGAACCGTCACAGAGAAAAGAGAACAACTCGAAAAAAACATTAGAGAGACTCGGACTAAGTTCGATCGCACTTGCACGTATCTTGCAGGTATCATTACGATTGGACATTCTGCTTGAGGTCTGCAGGTACTGAAACGATGGGGAGTTTCAGAGGTTGAGCCGGATTATCGCTCGATCGCAATACCAAATTTTTGGGTAACTTTGCGGAAGTGCTCAGTCCGGGAAATACTTGAAGCGATAAGGTTAAGGCTGCCGCTAATAATACTTTTTCTAACATGGCACTTTCTCCCATACATACGCCCAAGGGCATAATTCCTCTTACACCTACAACATATAAACATCTTCAGTCACTTGGTGCGATCGCACGGGCATAGTCTAAGTGACATCTATCACCACGGAGAAAGGGGTGATGGGGATAGGGGGTGTGGGCATAGGGGGTGATGGCATTAGGGAGGTGGGGGAGAGTGGGAAATCTTGACTCGCACTTCTTGCGTCAACATCCGTTGAACGTGTTAAATTCCTTACACGGCACATTGCCAAACTTCCCTACAAATCAAGAATTGTCCTAGAGAAAGAAGCCGTTGAGTCTCTCTCAAAGGTAGAATTAGCGCGTAGAAGTTATTTGACACAGCGGAGGTACCGACAAGATGCTTGCATACATTCTGGCGTTGGCGGTCGGTCTAGGCAGCTTCAGTATTTACATGGCGGCCTTCTTTTTTCCAGAAGTACACCGCAAAAGTGATTTTACCTGGAGCGGGGTAGGGCTTTTTTATGCGTTAATTTTATGGGCTTGTGCGGGACGAATTACTGGTGCTCTCCTGCTTGGTCAAATGGCGGGCGTGGCGATGTTGGGCTGGTTTGCCTGGGAAACTCTGACTTTGCGCCGGCAGGTGACGCCCGTTGCTGAGCAAACGCCGATTCCTCAGTCGGCGAATTTGCCAGGGGCAGGAGGCGTGCCGTTTGCTGGCTTGTTTGCCAAGAAAAAAGAACCCGCAGCGGCGAAAAAACCTAAGTTTGTTCGATCGCCCAAACCGAAAACTGATGTGGTTCCAGCACCCACTCTGGATAAGGGCGAGGTAAAGCTAGAGGAACAGCCGGGGATTGCCCCCATAGCTGAAAGTATTGCTGAAAGTGCGATCGACGAGCTAACGGCCGAAAGTTCGATCGCCCCTGACTTGAAAATTCCCGACTCGAAACCACCTGCAATTGCAGAAATACCAGTGTTTTCAGTCGAAACTCCTGCTGCTGAGACTTCACAACCTCCAGCAGAATTAGCCAGCAACTTCACTCCTCTACCTCTACCTCTAGAAATTTCAGAAATAGCCGTTGCACCAAGTGTGGAGCCAGTAGAGGCTCAGCCAGAGCCTCAACAGCAGCCAGAAGTCGATGATTTTGACGAGGAAACAGAATGGAGGACAGCCGTTAAAGAGTCGCAGGCTGCAGCGGCAGCGGCGGCGGCCCCAACGGCGGCCCCAACTCCTCCTACTCCTCCAAAACCAGCTAAAAAATCTGGCGGTTTCGGAAGTCTGTTCGACAATATCAAAAATAGTCTCGGCGGTATGTTGGGACTCGGTGCGGCTAAAAACAAGTCTGATGCAACTCCCCAGACGCCAAAACCTTCAGCGACTCCAGAATCGATCGCACCTGAATCTAAAATAACGGCAACTCCTGCACCGGGTATCGACCAAATTCTCGAATCCGAATTAGCCCAGGCGGCTGCGGAAGTGGCAGCCGAAAGCAGCAACACTGCTGTCGAAACAAGCCTTGGAGTGCCTTTTCCCACCAATGTTGAAGCAATGGCCGCGTTGATGGCCACAGAAACCGCGAGTTCTGACAAAATAGTGGACGGGACGATCGAAGATCGATCGTCCGCTGAAATTCAGACACCGCTGGCTGCGGTTGGTGAACCGGAAGCAGCAGCCCCTGCTGTATCTCTGGAAACCCAGACACCGCTGGCTGCAGTTGGTGAACCGGAAGCAGCAGCAGCAGGCGTACCGGAAGCAGAAGCCCCAGCAGCATCGATAGAAATGACTGTGGTGGAAATGGCAGCGCCTGTAGAGATAGAAATACCGGGAGAACCTGGGTTGAGCGTGCAGGTGGAAACGGTTTCAGTATCAGTGATCTCGATCGAATCAACAGATAAAACACCATCTTCTGAGGGAGAACAACCGGAATTGATTCGCCCGAATCCCCCCCCTTCCACAGATAAAACACCATCTTCTGAGGGAGAACAACCGGAATTGATTCGCCCGAATCCCCCCCCTTCGGATCTAGTCTAAACTGCTAAACCGGCCGCTGAATCCAAGTCGGAGAATGTATCCGGCGAATATCACCCGTCATCTTAAGGCAGAAAGCAAAAGGTAGAAACCAGAATTTTTTTGATTCTGCCTTCTGCCTTCTTACTTCTTACTTCTTACTTCTTACTTCTTACTTCTTACTTTTTTCTTCTTACTTCTTACTTCTTACTTCTTACTTTTTTCTTCTGCCTTCTTCCCTCTTCCCTTTGCCTTCTGCCCTCTGCCTTCTGCCTTCTGCCTTCTTCCCTCTTCCTTCTTCCGACGGACATCGGACTGACATCCGTTACATCCGTTACATCCGCCCTTGCGAATCCGTTGCCGAACTTCCCTCTTCCCTCTTCCTTCTCCCTTAATATTATGAAAGCAATTATGGTCGTGGGAACAACATCTCACGCAGGGAAATCTTTACTCGTAGCAGCTTTGTGTCGAATCTTTTCTCGGCGAGGCTGGCGGGTAACTCCGTTTAAAGGTCAGAATATGGCACTGAATTCCTATGTCACAGCCGCCGGCGGAGAGATTGGTTACGCTCAAGCAGTGCAAGCTTGGGCTGCGGGCGTCGCACCTTGGGTAGAAATGAATCCGATTTTGCTCAAGCCACAAGGAGACATGACTTCTCAATTGATTGTCAAGGGCAGGGCGATCGCAAATGTGCGAGCATCTCAATATTACGAGCAGTATTTCGATATCGGCTGGCAAGCTATTCGGGAATCTTTAGAATTTCTCAAGCAAGAATTTGACATGATTGTGTGTGAGGGAGCCGGTAGCCCTGCTGAGATTAATCTCAAACACCGCGATTTAACAAATATGCGGGTAGCTAAATATTTAAAGGCTCGGACTTTGCTAGTAGTTGATATCGATCGCGGCGGTGCTTTTGCTCACCTTATCGGTACTTTGGAATTGCTCGATCCCGACGAACGAGCTTTAATTAAAGGATTCATTATTAATAAGTTCCGAGGGCAAAAATCGATCTTAGATCCGGGCCTGACTTGGCTAGAAGAAAGGACGGGAATCCCGGTAGTTGGGGTGATTCCTTGGATCGACGAAGTGTTTCCCTCAGAAGATTCTCTCGATTTGCTCGATCGGCGTTCTCCCAATTCTCAAACCGACATAAATATTTCAGTCATCCGCCTGCCCCGAATTTCCAATTTTACCGACTTTGACCCCCTGGAGTCGGAAACTTCCGTCACCGTCAAATATATCAGCCCAAAAGACCATTTAGGCCATCCAGACGCGGTGATTTTACCAGGCTCTAAAACTACAATTTCCGATTTGCACGTGCTGCGCCAAACAGGTATGGCAAAAGCTATTCAAAATTATTTAGTAGCTGGCGGTACAGTCATGGGAGTTTGCGGCGGCTTTCAGATGCTGGGACAAAGTATCACCGATAAAGAAGGCATTGAGGGAGAAAAGGGAGAATTTCCAGGATTAGGATTGCTGCCTTTGAAAACTGCGATGGCACCGAACAAAATTGCCCGCCAACGAATCGTAACATCTAACTATCCTCAACCGGGTTTGCCAGTTTCCGGTTACGAAATTCATCAAGGAAAAACGCAAATCCTAGAGTCAGATTTGACTCAACCGCTATTTGACGATGCTAGTTTAGGCATTGTCAATACTTCTCAATCAATTTGGGGTACATACCTGCACGGCATCTTTGACAACGGAGCTTGGCGGCGAGCTTGGTTAAATCACTTGCGGCAGCAGCGGGGACTCCGCGCCTTGCCTACAGGTATTCCTAATTACCGAGAACACCGAGAAACTCTGTTAGACTCTCTAGCAGATACTGTGGAAAAGCATTTAGATATAAAGCATATTTTAGGTTAATTAGTTAACTGTTGACAGTTGACAGTTGACAGTTGACTATTAACTATTGTTTGTTAGAGTTGAGGTTCATATTCCATGCCAAAAGTTTGTTTTTTACCAGATAATGTGACAGTTGAAGCTGAACCAGGAGAGCTTTTGCTAGATGTAGCCAAACGTGCAGGGGTTTCTATTCCTACTGGCTGTCTCATGGGTTCTTGTCACGCTTGCGAAGTAGAAATTGATGGCGGAGATACGATTTGTGCTTGTATTTCCGGCATCCCTTCGGGGAAAAAGCAAGTGACAATTAATTTGTATGTTGACCCGAATTGGTAATTTGTTAGTTGGCAGTTGGCAGTTGGCAGTTGGTTGTTGGCATTAGTCATTAGTCATGATATCATGTCCGGTCGAGCGATCGCGATTTTTGTAGGGGCGGGTTTACCAACAATACCTGCGAATAATTGACAATCTCAAAAACCCGCCCCGACCAAGATATTATGGTTAATCGATCGGACATGATATGAGTCATTAGGATCGCGAATTAAATAATTTACACTCTTGAAAGTGGGGAGTAGGGTTGGGCGTCCCGCCCGCCCTTTCTGGACGGGCGGGACGCCCATCCCACAAGAACAATTAAAATTGTAAGTTATTTAATTCGCGATCCTTAACAGTTAACAGTCAACAGTCAACAGTCAACTGACTAATTCTTTTGCCATTCTTGCTGTTTCTTGCGAGCAGATTGCAGCCATTTTTGGGATTCGGGATAAACAGTTGTACCGGGTTTAACGGATTCTAATTGATTGATAATTTGTTGCAACTGGCTGAGGGAGTAACCGGGATTTTGAGAATTCACATTATTTTGCAAGTTGGCAAACAAGCTTTTAGCTGCTTGCAAAGCTTTTGCAGAATCTTTTTCTGCTTCCAGTCTAATCTGGGTAATTCCTAAATCTTTTTGATATTGAGCGAGTTTGGTTTGAGCGTCGAGATACCCAGGGTTATCGACAGAAATCAATTTCAGTCTGTTAATAGCTTCTTGCCACAATTGTGCTATTTGCTCCCACTGTGCGGCGGGATGCGGTGGTTTTTTGGCGGCGACGGCGGCGGAGAGAGCAAATTCTTTGGCAGCTTCAATTAAGTTGTCAGCCTGCACAGAACCGGTGGCTACACCGCCCATTGCTTGAAAGTCTCTTTCTGCTGCTTTGAGTGTTTTCTTAGCCGTTTCTCCCGCGAGGGTTTCGGCGGGAATTTGATTGAGTTGGTCGATCGCACTTTGCCAATTTACGGTCGCTTTTTGTCTGTCTGCAGCCGTTTTGGCTTGCTGATACTGCTGTTTCGCCGCGTTGAGAGTTTTTTCGACTTGATTTAACTGAGTAAAAGCATTTTTTTGCTGGAAAACCTGAGCCTCCATCCGCCCGACATTTTTGCGGGCGGCTTGAAATTCATCGACTGTAAACCGCCAACTGCAGCCAAAAAAATTGCAGTAAGTTTGTGGATAGTAGCCGAGGAACCACACCGGCAAGGCGTCGAGGTGTTTTTGCGCTTGTTTTGCTTTAATTTCGCCCAAGTCAAAATCAGCGACAGCAGTGGCTTTATTCACCAGTTGATCGGATTGTTCCACAAGGGCGATCGCCTGCCGGTAATTGTGATCCATACTCATAAAACTCGGCAGCAACAATATCGGCATTGTTTTCGCAACGGGCCAGCGAATCATCGGAAAAGGTAGATTTAGCAGCCAAATTATCCCTGCAGCGCTTCCCAGCAAACTCCCAGCAAAGATGATTTTACCGAACAATCCGGGCGGGCGGTTGGCTTTGACGGCAGCTTTGAGAGCTTGTTCGCTGAAGTTGGGAAATTCCTCTTTGAAGGTATCCCGGATTTCTTCTGTTGAGGCGAAAGTACCGTTTTGCGATCGTAACTTCTCCAACCGCTTGATTACCATCCGTCGGTAGACATCACCGGCTAGACTATCAGCCGCCGCGCACTTGTCAACTTCGGCCCGCAAAATTTCAAAAGCTCGATCGGTAAGACGCGCCATAAAACTCACCTATTCCCTTTTAATTATTTTACAGGTTCCCCGTCAAAATAATTGAGTCTGGGATGCAGAAACCGGGTTTTTTTACTAAAATACTGCATCCGAGCCTTTAAGTAAAGTAAAAAACCCGGTTTCTTTGGTATTTATGCGTAAGTCCAGATAATTGTTAAAATATATAAAGCCTAGGTCAAATAATCCGAATTAAGTTCATGCCCACTGCTTTAATCACCGGTGCTTCTGGCGGAATTGGTGCAGCCTTTGCCGCCGAATTAGCCAAACGCCAGCACAATCTAATTTTGGTAGCTCGTTCCGAAGACAAATTGCAACAGCTAGCTGCTCAACTGCAACAGGAATTCAATATTTTGGTCGAAGTTATCGTTCAAGATTTGACCGCACCAGGAGCGACAACTGCTGTATTTGACGCGGTTGTTAAAAAAGGTTGGACGGTTGATTTGTTGGTGAACAATGCGGGTTTTGGCGATTACGGTGCTTTTGCCGATCGCCCGCTTGCGAAACAACTAACAATGGTGCAACTAAATATTGTAGCATTAGTTGAACTCTCGCACTTATTTTTGCAGGGAATGCGGCAGCGAAAATCGGGAAGTATCATCAATGTTGCCTCCATCGCCGCTTTTCAACCGATGCCGTACTTGTCGATATATGCAGCTACTAAAGCTTTTGTTTTAAGTTTCAGTGAGGCACTTTGGGCGGAAAACAAAGATTTAGGAATTCGCATTTTGTGCCTTTGTCCAGGGCCGACAGAATCGGACTTTTTCGCAGTAGCTGAATTCCCTCAATCAATGGCATCCAGCAGCGGGCAAAAACTCGTTCCCGCTGCGGAAGTAGTGCGAGATGCTTTGAAAGCTTTAGACAAAAATGAGTCTAATGTTGTAACAGGGGGAATTCCCAATCAAATCATCGCAAATATGCCTCGATTGATGCCGCGAGAACTTGTGGTGAAGTCGGTAGAAAAGGTGTTTCGGGCGAAAGACGAATAATCGCGATCCTTGACAATATAAATAAACCCGCCCCCACCCAAGGACAAACATTCGATCGCCCCTAACCCAAATTTTCCCAAAAGTCGATCGCACATTCGGGCTACCAAAATCCCCCCCGCTACCCCACAAGTCCGCCGGGGGTTTCAACCCCCGTCGAGAGAGCGAAAGTCCTCTAAAAGAGGACTCAAAAGCAAATTAAATAAACAATCGAGTATTTGTCACCATAATCGATTATTTGTCACCATTCTTCAGTCGGTTTCAACCGACTTTAGCTATGAGACAGGGGTTTCAACCCCTGGCGGACTCGCGGACAAACAAACGGCCCCCTGGACAAATAATCGCACCCACAGATAGATGAAGGTTCCCCAATTTTACCAAAAGGTCGATCGTACATTCGGGCCACCAAAATCCCCGCCACCAAAATCTCCCACGCTACCCCACAAGTCCGCCGGGGGGTGAAACCCCCGTCTCATAGCGAAAGTCCTCTAAAAGAGGACTGAAAAGCAAATTAAATAAACCATCGAGTATTTGTCACCATAATCGAGTATTTGTCACCATTCTTCAGTCGGTTTCAACCGACTTTAGCTATGAGACAGGGGTTTCAACCCCTGGCGGACTCGCGGACTCGCGGACAAACAAACGAGCCCGTGGACAAATAATCGCACCCACAAACAAATCAACCTTCCCCAATTTTACCAAGCGTCCAGGACTACCACAGAAACCAAAGAAACCGGGTTTTTCGCAATTTTTACGCGGTGTAACAATATTCTCGGAAAAAACCCGGTTTCTGGGCTATAAATTACAAATATCGAGTTAACTGGACTCGATAGCGTTCCTTCTTAGTAACAGCAACTTCCCCAATTTCCAATCTTCCCTTGCCGGTAACAGCAATTAAATCTCCCGACTTGACATTATAACTAGCTTGAGTAACGTCTTTCCAGTTAACTCGCACGTCGCCACTATCAATTAAATCGGCCATTTTGCTGCGAGACATTGCGAATCCAGCCGAAGCGACAGCATCCAATCTCATGGATGCTTCAACGGTTGTCATTTCTTTCTTTTTGGGCTCTCTAATTTTGAGTTCGCTCAACTCAATGCGCCGCGTTTGCACAGGAACCGATCGCACTTGCTGCAAACTCATCTCCAAATACTCTACCATCTCCGGCATGACAATGGCTTGCGCGCCGCGTTCTCCCAAAACAATCACATCGCCAGTTTTCTCGCGGACAATTCCCGTACCCAACATCGCCCCCAAAAAGTCGCGGTGAGAAGCTGTATCGAACAAGAAATTGCCAGCAATTTCTACCGCAGCCACGTTAACACTAGCAGAGTCGATCGGGATATCCGATCGCGCGATCGCAATTCTTTGTCTTTCAGCTTGCGGGTAGCCGCCCCAAGCCACTAATTCCACGTCTGTTAAGCGCTTAAATACCGTCAGAGTGTCCGCCAATTCTGGAGGCGACAGAAAATCAGTCTGAGTAACTTCCCAAGTTTTAATTGCTTGTTCGGCTTGGTCGATCGCCCGCGCGACACATTCGCGGTTTTCGATGCCTTTTAACAGTTCTTCTCTTTGTAACATCAGTTAATGCTAGATTCTAATTTGAAATTGCCAAAAATTGCTGTAACTAAAAAGTCTACTTTTTAACAGTCACACTACTTTAATTATAGTCTAAAATCCTCAAATAACGATCGTATGATTTTAGTTGCTGGTAAAGCTGATATGATGAGCACGATTATTGTACCAAATCTATGAAGTCTTCGAGTTAAAGTTTTTGCAAGAGCTCGATCGAGTATGGCAACAAAATTCTCCACCCAACTACTTATTCTTCTTCACCCGCAAATACAGTTCTTCCATCGCCTCAATAAACGAACCATCCTTGTGCCAAAACTGTGGAAAATCTCCCTGTTTCTTCACCACGATCGCACTTACCCCACTTTGCACCCCCACCTCAATCGTCTGCGGCAACCGCTTCGCACCGTGCCAAAACTCTTTCAGGCTGACCGTTTGCGCCTCACTGGCGATCGCCTGCGTGTAATAGGAATCCACCGCCACAGGGGCCGCTGCATCCGCCGTCAACTCGGCAGAAAGTGCCAAGCCCAAAGGCGTTTTTGCTAATTCGCGGTGCAGCACTTCCTTAGAAAGCCCCCGTAATTCAAACAGTAAAAAGGGATCTTTGTCCAATTCGGCCGCCACCAAATAATAAACTCCGGCAATATGTTTGCAGGGATTGCTATAGTCTGGGCAAGAGCACGTAGTCTTAAAGTCCTCGCGGCTGCTGGGTAAAAGGTGCAATCCGAGGGGTGAGAAAGCCTTTTCAATATTGTCGGGCATTTCGTTGAGCAGCAGCCGGGAAATGAAGCTGGCTTTTGATGCCATTTGGGCGATCGCCACTTTCCACTTTGCCTGACTAATTGGCTCAAACTCAATTTGAGTTGTGTACAGAGGCTCCTTATAAACCCCAAAATAAGGATTAACCGAGCCTCTCACCTGTGCCATCACTAACCCATCATTCATGCCAAAGCTTTTTACCTTGCCGTTTCGTGCATAGGCACGTCCCCGCCCGAGTCGCCCAGAATCTGTAAATCTTTCTAACGCATCGATAAATTTATTGCCCCACCAAGTCCGAGTAAATTGTGACATATTTTTTGGCTTCTCCTAATCTAGAACCGCATTTTTATTGAGCCTAATTAATTTCTTAAATGCCTCATTATCCAACTCAGTCAACCACGACTCATCCGCACCAATAATCGACCCTGCCAATTTCTTTTTGTCTTCAATCATTTGGTCAATCTTTTCTTCCAAAGTGCCAATCGCCACAAACTTATGCACAAACACATTTTTTTGCTGTCCAATCCGAAACGCCCGATCCGTTGCCTGATCTTCCACTGCCGGATTCCACCAGCGATCGAAATGGAAAACGTGATTGGCTTTTGTCAGCGTAATTCCCACGCCGCCTGCCTTCAGTGACAGAATAAATACCGAAGGTTCAGACTCTGGATCTTGAAACTCTGAAATCATCCGTTCCCGTTTTTCGCGACTGGTTCCCCCGTGGATGTAGTAAGTGTTGTAATGTAGCGTTTGTTTAATATATTTTTCCAACGCGCTTCCCAGTTCTGTAAACTGCGTAAATACCAATAAACTTTCGCCTTCTGCTTTGACTTCCTCAATCATCTCGATCAGCCGTTCCAGTTTGTGCGATCGCTCTGGTGTAAACTCACTTTCATCTTGCAAAAACTGGCGCGGATGGTTACAAATTTGCTTCAGCTTCAGCAGTGTCGCCAAAATCATCCCCTTGCGCTTCATCCCTTCCGCCGCGTCAATTTCTTGTTCTACCTCTTTGACGATCGCTTCATAAAGCGAAGCTTGCTCGCGGGTGAGATTGCAGTAGAGCTTTTGCTCAACTTTGTCGGGGAGATCCTGAATAATCGACTTATCGGTTTTCAGACGGCGCAGGATAAAAGGTTCTACTAATTTTTTGAGCGCGGCTGATTGTATGCGACTCCCATGTTTTTGAATCGGTAATTCAAACATTTTCCGAAACTGTGCCTCTTTTCCCAAATATCCGGGATTGAGGAAATTAAAAATTGACCATAAATCCAACAATCGATTTTCCACGGGTGTTCCCGTCAATGCTAGTCGATGGGTAGCGGGTAACTTTAAAATCGCCTTGGTTTGCGCCGCTTTCGGATTTTTAATATTCTGGGCTTCATCAATTACCACGCGATGCCACGCTACGCTGCTCAACAGCTTCTCATCTTTTCGCACCAAGGTAAAGGAAGTAATCAACATATCACAATCTTGGACGGCGGCTTTGAATGCTTTGGCATCTTGCAAACGTTGAGGGCCGTGGTGAATCAGCGATCGCAATTCTGGAGCAAATTTTTCCATTTCCTTTTGCCAGTTACCAACTACGGATGTGGGCGCAATTAGCAGCGTGGGTAGAACCGAAGGTGCGATCGCTTTTTCTGTCTCTTTTTCTGTGTCTTTTGTACTAGATAAAACTTCCCGCTCTTGCAATAATCGAGCAATTACCTGCGCCGATTTACCCAAACCCATATCATCGGCAAGACAGCCATTTAATCCCAAACTTTCCAAATAACTCAACCAAGAAACGCCGCGCTTTTGGTAATCCCGTAGCTTGCCTTGAAACTTTGCTGGATCTGCAATTAACTCTAACCGACTCTTATCGTTCAGCTTCTCCAACATATCCGATAGATCCCGATCGCGCTCGACTTCCAACTGTTCGCTCGCTTCTCCTTCTGCCGTCAACTTCATAAAGTCAATCAGGCTTAACTCGGGGTTTTCTTCGCGATGTTTTTGCCAAAAACTTAGCATCTCCTGCATCTTGTCTTTGTCCAGTTCCATCCATTGTCCTCGGAACTGTACCAGCGGTGTTTTGCTATTTACTAACGCCTGCCATTCTTGTTCGCTAACCCGTTCACCCCCGATCGCCAATTCATATTGATATTCCACCAAGGAATCCGCCGAAAACAATCCTTTGCCCTTGATTGCAGGGCTCTTGCTGCCCTTCCCTTTGACTTGCAGGCGAATCTTCGCCCGTTGTCGTCCCTTCGGCGTCCACCAAGCGGGGACAATCACTTTGTATCCGGCATCTTCTAATACCCAAGCGGACTCGCTCAGAAAGGTGAAAGCATCATCTAAGCTGAGGGTAATGTTAACGGGTTTGTCGGTTTCTAGCCCTTGCCAAAGTTGGGGATAAATACGGGCAGCGTAGCCGAGATTTGTCAGCAAATGTTGCTCAAAGTTGTCTCCGAATTGTGTTTGCAACTGTTTTTGTTGAGTCGATCGCGATCGCCAATAATCCTGCAACGGCATCCGCAGAGATGGGTCTTTTTTCGCAGCCACCTGAAACTCTAAAACCCAAGGCTGTTCGGGGTTTTCGGGGGATTGTAGTTGAAAGCAGAGGGAAAATGAGTCAGCAGATTGATTGCGCGTAATGCGATCACGCCAGGTTTGCCATTGCCGGTATTGTTCAAGGCTTACTCGCGCGATTTTTCGTGTTTGGTTGAGGCAGATTTGGAGTAAAGAATCCGCAATCTTATTTTCAAACGATGCTGGGATGGGGGTTTGAGTGACAATTTCCGCGATCGCACACTCGGAAAAATGCCGCAGCAACCGTTCGCGATCGTAGAACTTTGGTGTATCTTGTAGCTGGATCTTCCGAAAACCGGACACACAAACTAAAGGCATCCATTCAACATAGCGTTGTAAATCAGTTTCGTACTGTGTTGAAACAATTTCCCATCCCGGATAAATCTCAAAGCTGGGTGCAATTTGGGCAGGTGTTTTTGGAGTTTTTGCAGTTGTTTTGGTTTTTGTCTCGCCCGCTTTCTTACGCCCGCGCGTGGCTTTCTCAGCGGGTTCGGATGTTTCGATGGGTGCGATCGCGATCGGAGCAGTTTCTCTATAGCGCAACGCCGGAATATAATGATCTTTCAGAACAATTTGCTTAAAATTTTGGGTGTAGTGATACCAAAATAGTAAGTCTGAACCAAACTGAACTTCTGCTACATCGTAGAGGGCAAAAAAATGCAGATCGTTCAATACTTTAGTCAAAGTGTGGGTGGCGATGCACACACAATCAACTTCCCAATACTCCAACTCAAATGTTTCGGGTAACTCTGTCTCTAAATATCGCGCTAGTTCTAAAGAAGGCAACGGCTGGTTGTCGGCAGTGGGCAGTAAAAAATACCGAGGGACGATCGCGTATTCTCGCCCCATCGCACTTGTATTGCTGACTGCTGACAGTTGAATCCCGGCTTCTTTCGTTAGAAACTCTCTTAACAGTGCCGTCTCCAATTGTCGGGGATGAACCTTAGCAGGCTGTTTTTTCTTTTGAGTGGTTTCAACCCAAAGACAAAAAGTTCCACCTTGAACAAAACTCTCTTCTGTTTGAGGAATCCAAGTCCCGTGGAGGATTTTCATAGGTTATACCATCAATTAGCGGGAAAAGATAAGACGGCGGTTGAAAGAGACTGTGGGCGAATTCGCTGGTGGTGTTACCCATCACCTCTAGGAGGCAGTATTTCCGTTCACTATTGGTAGTTAATGGCTATATGGTCAATTAGACATTTAGTCTAGAACCACTTTTTTAGGGGTGAGGGGTGAAGCCCTTTATTGATTCGCCAACAGTCTCTAATAATCAATCCTCCACTAGCAGTGCGCTCAAATCTCAAATCCCGGTTGTCAATACACAACTGAAAAAACTGCTCGTCTGTTAATTCGAGCGTTAATTCTAGGGGAGAATCTAGGGGGATAGTTTGTGATTCCATAACTGCCTCCAAATATTACACGAGTAAAATGTCAACAGTTAACCGTCAACAGTTAACCGTCAACAGTTAACCGTCAACAGTTGACCGTCAACCAATAACTAAGTCTCTGTATAACCTTGGATATTTTCCGGTTTAAACTGCTGCAAAATCTTCGCAGCTTTCCCAGTCAAATCGTCAGTACCCTTAACCGCAATCAAAAATTTACCCGCATTCAAACGGTTGCGGTAGGGCAAAGCATCGCCGCTACCAAAAGCCATACCGCCCGCGCCTCCAACAAAAACGCTGCCCATTGCAGCGGCGATCGCACCGAGTACACCACCGATCGCGTGATCGCCAATTTCCCCCGCCCAGGCAAACGTCTTCAACTGAGTAATCAAGCTGAAAGTAACCCCAGCAATAAAGCCAAAGGGAATCAGCCAAATAGCCATGAGTTTAGCTTGTTTCTTCGCTTGCTGGTTCGGGTCTATCAAGCCAAATTCATCAGCAGTTTTGTAGCCGCGGCCCAAAATACTCACTTGCTTCATAGGCAAGCCTTCTTTTTCCAGAGCACAGTAGGCAGCTTCGGCTTGCATTCGATCGGGCAGTACGGCGATAAGATAATTCATTGAGAATAATTCCTGATAGTTAGGCTGAAATAGCCAAAGTCTATTATAGACCGAAAAGACATACTAGCTAAGCACTTGCGGGATTTTCAGACTGTCAGAGAGTCCGATCGCCCGCAAAGCTAAAATATTTCACGCAAAAAACGGCCGACCTTGACCGAATACAGATACAATTCAAACTGCACAAAGGCAAGCTTGAGCTGAGCTGTTAGATACTGCTCTAAGTGTAAGTCTCAACTTTGAGCTCGCCAACGCTCGGTCTATTTTTACTATTGCACTCAATTGCTTGCTATGCCTAAAGTTCTAGTATCCGATCCGATCGACCAAGCCGGAATTGACATCCTCTCCCAAGTCGCGCAAGTTGACGTAAACACAGGACTCTCAGCCGAACAACTGGTAAAAATTATTCCAGATTACGACGCTTTAATGATCCGTTCTGGCACCCAAGTTACCAAAGAAATCATAGAAGCCGGGAATTCACTCAAAATCATCGGCAGAGCCGGCGTCGGCGTAGATAATGTCGATGTACCCGCCGCTACCCGCAAAGGAATTGTAGTCGTCAATTCCCCCGAAGGCAACACGATCGCCGCCGCCGAACACGCCCTCGCCATGATGCTCTCGATGTCCCGCCACATCCCGGAAGCTAACGAATCCGTCAAAGCGGGTAAATGGGAACGCAACCGCTTTCTCGGCGTAGAAGTTTACAAAAAAACCCTCGGCATCGTCGGTTTGGGCAAAATCGGCTCCCACCTCGCCGCCGCAGCCAAAGCAATGGGCATGAAACTGCTGGCCTACGATCCCTTCATTTCGACCGAAAGAGCCGATCAGTTGGGCTGCCGCTTGGTAGAACTCGAACTGCTGATGCGCGAATCCGACTACATCACCCTGCACATCCCCAAAACGCCGGAAACCCTGCACTTAATTAACGCTGAAGTGCTCTCGAAAATGAAGCCCACGGCCCGCATCATAAACTGCGCCAGAGGCGGCATCATCGACGAAGCAGCCCTCGCAGAAGCCATCAAATCAGGTCAGATCGCCGGCGCAGCTTTGGACGTTTACGAACACGAACCGCTGGAAGCTGATTCCCCCCTGCGGAGTGTCGGCCAGAACATCGTGCTGACGCCCCACTTGGGAGCCTCCACAGCGGAAGCTCAGGTGAATGTGGCGATCGATGTTGCCGAACAAATTCGCGACGTGCTGTTGGGGCTGCCCGCGCGATCGGCTGTTAACATACCAGGAATTTACCCAGACTCGATCGAAAAACTCAAACCCTACCTGCAACTCGCCGAAACCCTAGGCAACCTCGTCAGCCAGCTAGCCGGAGGCCGAGTCGATTACCTCAACGTTCAACTGCAAGGCGAATTGGCCAGCAACCAAAGCCAGCCCGTAGTCGTCGCCGCCCTCAAAGGCCTGCTCTCCCAAGCCCTGCGAGAGCGCGTTAACTACGTCAACGCCAGCATTGAAGCCAAAGAACGCGGAATTCGCGTCGTCGAAACCAGAGACGCCTCAATTCGCGACTACACCGGCTCCCTGCACCTCTCGGCCAAGGGAACCCTCGGCGAACACACCGTGACAGGTGCAGTGCTCGGCGAAAGCGAAATTCGGATTACCAGCGTTGACGATTTCCCGGTCAACGTTTCCCCCACTCACCATATGCTGTTTACCCTGCACCGCGATATGCCGGGGATTATTGGCAAAATTGGTTCCCAATTGGGCAGTTTTAATGTCAATATTGCCAGTATGCAGGTAGGCCGTAAAATCGTGCGAGGCGATGCGGTGATGGTTTTGAGCCTTGATGACCCTCTACCAGAGGGGATACTGGCGGAGATCCTAAAAGTTCCGGGAATTCGGGATGCTTACACGGTAAATCTTTGACGGATTTTGGAGTTTAGATTTTGGATGCAAGGGCTGATAATTGGTAATGGGTAATTGGTTATTGGTCATTGGCCTGAAAGCGGGAATTTTTCTATTAGCCAATCCTCCTTCCTCACTCCCCACTTCCCAGTCTC
This sequence comes from Microcoleus sp. T3_D1, assembly GCF_036700405.1. Lineage (NCBI taxonomy): Bacteria > Bacillati > Cyanobacteriota > Cyanophyceae > Oscillatoriales > Microcoleaceae > Microcoleus > Microcoleus sp. T3_D1. The sequence continues at coordinate 128,992 of NZ_JAUBOV010000003.1, read as the reverse complement.
CAGTTCCCCTGGGCCAATCTAAAATCTCAAATCTAAAATCTAAAATTGTATGGCACATAGCTGGTGGGAAATTAGAATTCTTTGCGATCCGGCGCTGGAAGATATCATCTTTTGGCGTCTGGAACGATTTAACTGTCGGGGAACTGCTACTGAGATCAAAAGCAATTCCTGCCTGATGTCGGCTTATTTGCCCGAAGAACAGGCAGGATTGCTGGATTTGGCCGCTCTGTCTCTGTGGCTGCGCCAAGATGCTCTGTGTGCAGGTTTGCCCCTACCTGCGATGCAGTGGGATTTGATTGAAGACGAAGACTGGGGCAGCACTTGGAAGGAGCACTGGCAGCCTCAAGAAGTGGGCGATCGCTTTTTAATTAATCCGGCCTGGCTGCCCTTACCGACTGATACCGATCGCGTCATTTTGCGTTTAGATCCGGGTGTGGCCTTCGGTACAGGTGCTCACGCCACTACTCAACTTTGTCTGGAGTCGCTGGAAATGCGGCTCGGTTTTGATGACAAAGAGTACGTAGTTGCCGATATCGGCTGCGGATCGGGTATTTTGTCGATCGGCGCCGTGTTGTTGGGCGCTACAAAAGTTTATGCTTTGGATACAGATCCTTTGGCAGTGCGATCGACCATTAGCAACAGACTACTCAACCGCGTTAATTCTCAGCAGTTGGTTGCAGAACTCGGAAGTATCGATCGCTTGAAAGAAATGGTACACGAGCCGATCGACGGTTTGATCTGCAACATTTTAGCAGAAGTAATCATTGATTTAATCCCGCAGTTCACTGCAATTAGCAAACCTACTACTTGGGGCGTGCTCAGCGGCATTTTGCTCGAACAAGCTAAGCCAATTGCTGATACTCTCGAACAGCACGGCTGGATTGTCGCTACTCTGTGGAAGCGCCAAGATTGGTGCTGTTTTAATATTCGGCGCAGTTAACAATCTGAGATTAATGCTAATTTGAGCCATGCTAATCTCAGAAATGCTAAATTGATTAATACTCATATGTTGCACATTCTCAAAAACCTGTAGGGGCGGGTTCACCAATAGCTTTAAAGGATACAAAAAGACTAAAAAACCCGCCCCCACCCGCGCGAAAGTCCTGAAGATTGAGAATAGAGCACTCAGCAGATTTTCAAGCTGATTAAGAGAAATCTTCCAGGTATTTGGTCTTCGCCATTGTTCGGCAGTTCTTAGATGCTGTACAGAACTGCGTTAAAATATAACAAATCAGAATTTAGCATCACAACCCAAGAATTATGGACCCACAATTGCTATATGGGCGGTATATGGCTGGCGATCGCGATTTCAGAGGTCTTGAGCTGAGCAATGCCTACCTGTACGGCTTTTGGCTGATTGATGTTAATTTGAGCGGTGCTAATTTGGAAGGCGCTAGTTTGGGCGATACTTATTTAATTAATTCTAACTTGAGCCATACGAATTTAGAAAAAGCATGGCTGGATTCAGCCCTACTGATTAAGGCAAACTTGAGTAATACCAATCTTAGGAATGCTACATTGGTTAATGTTGACTTGACTGGTGCCGATTTGACTGGTGCCGATTTGACGGGTGCCGATTTGACTGGTGCGGTGCTGATTGAGACTAACTTAACTGATGCTAACCTGACGGATATTAAAACAACAGAGCAGACTATTTTTCATCAAGTGACTATGCCTGACGGCGGGATTCAAAACGACTTAAACAGAACGTTGTCTGCTGAAGAATTGCTCCGGCGCTATGGCGAGGGCGAGCGAAATTTTCAGGATAAAATATTGCATCGTGTAGATTTGAGCGGTGCTGACTTGCGTGATATTGACCTGAGTCGTTCTCGCTTAAGCTATGTCAACTTTAGTTGTGCTTGTTTGGAAAATGTTGGCTTGGGAAGGGCTATATTTTCTGATTTCAGAAATGCTGGATTTAGTCGGGATGAAGATTGGTTGGGTGTCTATTTTTTTTATTGCGATTTAAGAGAGGCTAATTTATCAGGAGTTGACATTAGTTATTCTCAATTCATAGGAAGCAACTTACTGGAAGCACGAGTATGCGGTGGTATACAAGGAGATATATTCTTTTACGAGACTACTTGGAGCGATGGAGAATTTATCCAGGGCCCAACCAGTGCTATTTCACACTGGCGTGGTGAGATTAGGGAGGGTGAATTTTAAATTTGGAGAAGTAGTCGCAGGGTGGCTCAGCTTCGATGATAATGCCTTAAGGACGATCGCCCTCAGTTGGGCAAAAACAATCTCGATAATCCGGTGAGAGAGCAATTGCAGCAGCATAATTAAGAACGAGAAACTAAAGAGCGAACGTAAAAAGACACCGCTCCAATTAAGTAAAAACAATTCACCAAAATCAACAATCCTTTACCAACATAAGAATTAACAAAACCAAAAGCGCGGTAAGTTGACAGCAGCACTAACAACATTTCAACCACAGAAACAATTGACCCGTAGTGCTTCCGATCCCAATAAGAAAAGGGACTGATAAAACGGTAATTACTGAACGGAAAAAAGTGGCGGTGAGCGTCGTCATTGTGGACAGGCAAATCTCCCAGAGAGTGCAGTATCATGCTGATAAACAGAATTTGCACGCTTGGCCAGCCAAAGTAATAAGCAATTAGCAAACCAATAACCGCCAGAGGTATAGAATGAAACAGAGCCACAATATCTTGCACAAAAGGCTCATAATATGCTTTTGACCAAATTGTAGCTTCGGGCAAGCGAGCAATGTATTTCGCCCAAAAGTAAAAGAGAAATATGGGAATATCCGGCAAAATTCCGCCGATCGCAATAATTAGATTAGCTTGCGGCAGTTGCGGTTTGCCGAGAATTGCCAGATTGATAATAGCGTGGCTGGGAGTCTTCATCAGTAGGGTGCGTCAACTAGGATTATCTTATTCATAATGAATCAGATATTAGACATCTCCCATAATTGTTGTGGAACAGGCATCCTGCCTGTTCTTGAATATCTTTTTGGGAAATGTCTATTGGCTGACGCACCCTACGTGTGAGATAATGGGCTCCGGTTACAAGAAAGGTTGCACTCGATCGATCAACTGCGCCGCTTGCACCACTCCCTCAATGCGATCGACCTCAGCGCCATTTTTGAACAACACCAAAGTCGGCAAAGCATAAATGTGATGCTGCGACGCCAAGTCTTCGTACTTATCCGTGTCAATTTTGACAACCATCAGCTTGTCTTTCATCTGACCGCTGACTTGTTCCAAAATCGGTGCCATCATCTGACAAGGCCCGCACCAAGTAGCGTAAAAATCCACCAACACGGGCAAGTCAGAGCCCGATAGTAACTCCTCAAAACTGCTGAACTGTTTTTGAACTGCCATAAGACAAAATAATTTTTTTGGTTCTGGCTCGATTTTAGTGCAAAATTCTCTGGTAGATTGCGAGGATACAATTATGGAATTATTACCAGAGACTTTTCAGAGATTGCAGGGTCAAGTTGCTGTCGTGACCGGTGCGTCGCGGGGAATCGGCCGCGCCGTTGCTTTAGCCCTAGCAGCAGAAGGCGCTAAAGTCGCCGTCAACTATGCGAGTTCGAGTGCTGCTGCTGATGAGGTGGTAGCAGAAATAGTCGCTGCTGGAGGAGAAGCTGTGGCACTTGCAGCAGATGTCTCGAAAACTGACCAAGTAGATTTACTCACCAGTAATGTCATGGAAAAATGGGGACGGATTGACATTTTGGTGAACAATGCCGGCATTACTCGCGATACTTTGCTGCTGCGGATGAAGTTGGAAGATTGGCAAGCGGTGATTGATTTGAATCTAACCGGCGTGTTTTTGTGTGCGAAAGCTGCCAGTAAAATCATGCTGAAACAGCGAAGCGGCCGAATTATTAATATTGCTTCGGTTGCTGGGCAAATGGGCAATCCCGGACAAGCTAATTACAGTGCGGCGAAGGCTGGGGTAATTGGGTTTACTAAAACTGTGGCGAAGGAGTTGGCCAGTCGCGGGATTACTGTGAATGCAGTTGCACCGGGTTTTATCACTACAGATATGACTAAGGATGTCAAGTCTGATGAGATTTTGAAATATATTCCGCTGGGGAGATACGGGGAAGTTGAGGAAGTTGCGGGGATGGTGAAGTTTTTGGCGGCAGATGCGGCGGCTGCTTATATAACCGGGCAGGTTTTTAATGTGGATGGGGGGATGGTGATGGCTTAGGATTTCTGGATTTTTTTAACCGCAGATATCGCACAGGTAAGATGCCTAGATATCGCACAGGCAAGATGCCTAGATATCGCACAGGCAAGATGCCTGTGCCACGAAGGCGGATATCTGCGGTTAATAATTACTTTAGGGCGGCACGCAACTGACTGAGAACTTTTTTGTATTTTGCAATGCGTTGAAAATCTGCCTCTGTCGGATGGGCGATGCGACGCAGATCGAGGTTATGAGTAACATCAGCGATTTTGACTGGCAGTGCGATCGGGTTGGCAATCACACGTTCTAAATAAGCTGCATAAGCTTCTCCTTCTATTTTGGTAATCGCCTCAATCGCCGAGACGATAACTTCAGGAAAACCTTCGCTTCTAAGTTGCTCAAGTGTAAGTTCAGAATCTTCGACGGCATCGTGTAGAACCGCTACGATTTTCTGGTCTAGAGAATTTACATTTTCCATCACAAATAGCGGATGATCGAGATAGGGTTTGCCTGCCTTATCAATCTGCCCCTCATGAGCTTTGGCTGCGATGGCGATCGCCCGTTGTAGTAATAATTCGTAATCGAAATTCGTATTTGACAGCATCGTAAAGAAGTTCTCTATTAAAGTTTCAGTCCCCTCGCGGGGAAAACGTAGTGTGGGAGTTTTTATTTTAAATATTCCTGCAACAATTTCCACGCCATTTGAGTACCTTCCCCGGCATTGACTTTTTCAAAGTCTACATCTTTTCTCAAAACTACCAAACCCACACCTTCTTTGATTTCTATTTTATCACAATCGCTAACTCTCGCCAAAAAAAGGTGGTTGTCTTGTAAAATTTTTCTCTCTTTTTGGGTCTTTTGGTGAGTAAAAGTTGTGATAAAGTCCCTTTGGTAAAAATTGGTTGTGAGGCAAGTTTCTTCCTCCATTTGTCGCATGGCTGCCTGCTGTGGACTTTCTCCAATGTCCACGCCACTACCAAAAGTAGAAAGCATTCCTTGACTGGCAATACCGGGAATATTATCTCGCAGTTGTGCCCCAATCTGACCGTTGGGGATTATGAGAAAAATGCGTAACTGCTCACCGCAACTGCGTTGCGGTATCGCCAAGGATATCAGCGATAGCTACGCACTCGAGTTGTAGATGGTATTCCAGAAAAACTTGCCACAAGCAAGAAGGAAGTTTGTGGAACACTGGTTGATTCAATTTATTTCAACGAAAAGTTCAGTTGTATTGTAAGCCGGGAGGACTACGACCCGAAGACAGACAGTAACTCGTACAATTGTGCGCTCGCTTCCCCACCTTGGGGCCGGACTGTTTCTAAAAAGCTAAACATTTGGGCTACTAATTGAGCGCCCCAATCACTTCGCCCTCCTCCAGTTACTTTCCGATGCACGACCACGCTTGCGTAAACGGAATTTAGCCCCTGCGGGGTAGTCCCGAAGAGAGCTCGCGCATACGAGCTATAGGTTTGGCCACTTCGCTCTGCTCACGGGTGTAGCCATCTAACTTAAGATGGTCTTAAGGCTTTTTAGGAATGAGAATTAAATAACTTCCACTCTTGAAAGTGGGATGGGCGTCCCGCCCGTCCAAAAAGGACGGGCGGGACGCCCATCCCACAATAACAATTAAAATTGTAAGTTATTTAATTCGCGCTCCTTAGAGTCAGAGCATCAGAGAATTGTACTCATGCACATCGAAAGAGTCCCCAACCGCAATTCCCCACCCTTTGGTCCTCTTACGACAGTCTGATCGAGAGCAGGGAAAAGTGCGCTGGCGCACTCTAGCTAACCTCTAAAAATTGCCGGATGATGCCATTGAAGGACTGCGAATTTTACTCAAAGGTGGCAGTGCGCTCGATCGTTTAGAATCCCCCTTTGAAATTCAACGTTCCTTACCCCACGGCCATCTGGCTGCGGTGTTAGGCACGCTCAAAAATATCGGGCTCGAATCATTAATTAGCGATCGAGCCAGCCGCCAACGGGATGCGAGTCACCGCGATGCGGGATGGCACGCATTATCGACCCTACCTCAAAATTGGCCAGAGCACGCGGACTATCGCCAGATACCTCTAACAGCACACTTAGTGAAATCTTAAAAGTTCAAGATGCTGATGAATCGGAGCTTTATGAAGCAATGGATTGGTTGTCACAAAGACAAGCAGAAATCGAACAAAGCATAGCAGCCAAACACCTATGTGAAGGGGGCCTAATTATTTACGATTTCACTTCCACATATGAGGAAGGAACCACCTGTACCCTGGCTCAATATGGCTATTCGCGGGACAAAAAGAAAGGGAAATTACCCATCATTTTTGGATTACTTTGTAACGCTGCGGGAGACCCGATTGCTGTCGAATTTGTTGAAGGTAATGTCAATGATGCTAAAATCTTAAGTTTGAGCCTAGAAAAAGTCCGATTTATCATGGCGCAAGCTCACCGAGTGCGATCGCACGTGTTTTTGTGCTTGCTAGCTTATGATGTGGAATGGCAGATGCGCCAGAGATTAGCGCCGTTGCTATTTGAGGAGGAAGATTGGTTAGAGCCTTTTGAACCTACGGAGGTGGTTCTCCCGAATAAATCCCAGACTCCGGCCAAACGGAAGGCTTCAACTCAACGTACTTCGGAAAATTTTCCGGTGCAAAGTTTTCGGACGTTACTCACCAATTTGGCGACGATTACTAAAAATCGAGTGCAGCCTAAATTGGGGCGTGTTTCAGTTAGCTTTGATAAGCTGACGATACCGAATCCTTTACAGCACAAAGCCTTCGATTTACTGGAAGTTGCTCTGACTTTGTAGTCATGTATCACGTGAGGGCTCTCACCCCGAAACACCGCAAGATCGGGGTTTAAAACCTCTGGCGAGCGAGTGTGTGGGGTAAGTTCCGATTAAAGAATGAAAGCTAGTCATAGAGAAGCTTTGAGAGTTTTCGGAGATGTCTAATTAACACCACTCAAGTTTTATCTCCAACACACTCAGGGAATAGAACGAGTGATGAGCTACTATCGCTCTCGCATCGCATCCAACCCCGACGACATCCAATTTTACCATCAGACATTGACAATTAAGCCAGATGATGATACTAGCAATTGGCATCTAGGTAATGCGTTAGCTCGACCAAATCGCTTTGATGATGCGATCGCCTCTTACCAAACCGCACTCCAATATCACGGGGTGAAATGAGCAACCGTACAGAAAGTTATGCGCTTGGCTGAAACGATATGGTAAGCTCAAGCTTAATCGCTAAATAAATCTCTCACCACTACAGGAGGGCATATGCCTTTATCTTCGGGAAATCAAAATTCTGCTTCGAGCAAAAACACCTTAATCAACACTCTCTTAACACTTTATAAGTTCGTCAAATTTGGTTCCAAATTTTTTCCAGGCAAATATAATTATAATTATGATTATATTCCCAGCCTCGCTATGACAACTTCGCCTCCATTGCCTTTGATTAATCTCAACATACCCAGTCAAGAGCTACCCAATATAAAATGGGTAACGCTAGTCATGCAACAAATAACAATTTTGAATGCGAATAAAGCTCGACATTTTGAGAATGACATCCCATCTTTTAGCGTGGGTGATAGCACAGAAGAAAATTCAGGGGTCGATCACCAGATAGAAGTATTAAAAAATACTGAACAAGAAATTGAAGCGGCTGATAGTAAGGAAGATTTGAAAAATATTGCTTGGAAAATAGCCTCTGCTGCCAAAGAAATTACGCAACAGGTTTCTCCTGAGGGAGTATCTTTCAGCGTAGGTGATAGTGACTCAGTAGAAAGTTCTGAAATTGATGAGCAGCTTAGAGAGATAGATGAGCAATTTGCTCAAGCCTACCAATCTAGTGAAACTTCAGAGGCATTAGACTTTAGTATTGGCTCTGACTTGGAAGATACGTCAGGAGACTCGCTGGATTTAGCTTTCAGGGAAATTATTAAAGAAAACATGAAATTGTTGGATTTAGAAAGTGAGCAAAGTGCAGAGGTATCTTTTTCAATAGGAGGAGGTGAAGATTTGCCCAGCCTGGAGGATTACGATCGCTTATTTGTAGATCTCCGCTTACCCCAGATTAGCAAACGCTTTCAAGAAGATTTGATTTTTGCTTATATGCGAGTTGCTGGGCCAAACCCACTTATGCTCCAGCAGCTATCAGAAAAAGATCAACCTTTGCAGGTTACCAACGAAAAATATCAGCAAATAATCCAAAAATTTAAGTTTTCCGACTCACTTGAAGCTGCTCTGCGAGAAGGCCGACTTTATAAAGCTGATTATTCCATGTTAAAAGACATGGCACAGGGGAGTTTTCCAAACAACGTCAAAAAATACCCTGCTGCGCCTGTAGCATTATTTGCGGTTCCCCCAGTTAATAGTTCATCTCGTTCTCTAATCCCAGTAGCTATTCAATGCCAACAACCTTCTGTAAGTAAAAATCCACCAGTATTTACGCCGCTAGATGACGACAACTGGATGGTAGCTAAAACCATTGTTAATATGGCAGATGGCAACTTCCACGAATTAGTTAGTCATTTAGGTCGCACTCATTTATTTGTAGAACCTTTTGTTCTAGCTACTAAGCGGATATTGCCAGAAAATCACAAATTAAGAATTTTGCTAGATCCTCACTTTGAAGGAACTATCTTAATCAATTACGGGGCTCATAAAAAGTTAATTGCTACCGGAGGAAAAGTAGATGAGCTTCTAGCTAGCACTATTGAGAACGATGGAGTTATTGTCGTTGAAGGAGCAAAAAGCTATCTGCAACACTTCAATGATGTAATGTTTCCCAAAACCTTGACAAGTCAGGGTGTCGGCGACAGCGCTCAGTTACCTGATTATCCTTATCGAGATGATGGACGGCTGATTTGGGAGGCTCTTCATACCTGGGTTAGTGATTATTTAAGGATTTACTACCCTAGCAACCAAGAAATACTCAAAGACAAAGATTTACAAAACTGGGCAACGGAATTAGTTTCCGACCAAGGGGGTCGCTTAAAGGAGTTTGGAGAAGATGCTTCAGGTGCGATTAAAACAGTCGATTATTTAATTGATGCTGTCACGAGTGTCATTTTTACCGGAAGTGCTCAGCACGCTGCAGTAAATTTCCCTCAATCCGAATTAATGAGCTATGCGCCGGCTTTTCCTTTGGCCCTCTTCTCCCCAGCACCTACAAGTCCTGAGGAACAAGGGAACTTTATGAGTATGCTACCTTCGGTAGACCGCGCCCAAACCCAAATTGAGGTAGTTGGTTTACTGGGTTCGGTATATTACACGCAGCTAGGTCAATACAACAAAGGACACTTTAAAGATGCCAAAGTCAAGTCATCTCTGGACAAATTTCAAAATCGGCTAAGAGATATTGAAATGGAGATTAGCAAGAAAAACTCTTCCCGGCTCATGCCTTACAAATTCTTGCTACCTTCTCAAATTCCCCAAAGTATCAATATTTAGCTCTACTTTATTGATTCAGGCAGCGCCACCAAAAGTAGATAGCTGCCTGATAACATAGGCCCAGAAGTAGAAACAAAACACCGCCCTCAGAAACCAGGTTCGTTTACCCAACCGTTCATACCAATTTAATGTGAAGTTGCATATATTTCGCTCCCCCTCGCATACCCCCTACTCCCCCTTAATAAGAGGGAGTTTGACCAAGCTCTTGTCCCCCCCCTTAATAAGGGGGGTTAGGGGGGATCAGATTCTATGCAACCTCATATAAAATTGGTATCAGCCAGTTTTTCTTAAATGAGTAAATGCCATGCCAATTGAAAAAGTACCTAATACTTCCTTGAATTACTATCTGATTGCCTGTGATAAGGATGGCAACGAACGCGATGAAGCTGATGGGAAGAAACTCAGCGAACAAATCTTCTCAGCGCTAGCCACTGAGCCAATCACAGATGTATTCCTTATGAGCCACGGGTGGATGGGCGACATTCCCGCAGCGCGACAGCAGTACAACGACTGGATTGGCGCAATGGCTAAACAAACAGCCGATATTGAAAAAATCAAAGAGGCGCGATCGGGATTTCGTCCCTTAATGATCGGGCTGCACTGGCCTAGCAAGCCTTGGGGCAATGAAGACTTGACAAGTGGTTCGGTGTCCTTTGACGTGAACGACGAAGATCCAGTTGAGGGGTTAGTAGATGAATATGCCTCGCGCATCGCTAACACTGAAGCAGCACGGCAAGCCCTGCAAACAATTCTCAGGGCGGCGAGCGAAGACAGCACAATTGATAGCTTGCCACCAGAGGTAGTGAACGCCTACCAAGTGTTGAACCAAGAGGCTGACTTGGGTAGCGAAGGTGAAGGTGCGGCACCGGGTTCGGATTGGGAAGGTTTCGATCCAGAAGCCATCTATGAAGCGAGTAAAGATGAACCAGTAAGTTTCAGCACCGATAGCAGCTCAGTCTGGGATAAGGTTTTAGACCCCCTGCGGGTACTGTCTTATTGGAAAATGAAAGAACGCGCTCGCAAAATCGGTGAAAGCACTGGGTTCAACTTGTTAAAAACACTGCAAGAGAACGCTGCTGAAACGGTGCGATTCCACCTGATGGGTCACAGTTTCGGATGCGTTGTTGTCTCTTCCATGCTCAACGGTCCGCAAGGGAAGGGTACGTTAGTCCGCCCAGTGAATTCTCTGGCGTTGGTACAAGGCGCTCTATCGCTCTGGTCTTACTGTTCAAAGATTTCATACGAACGCGATCGCCCCGGTTACTTTAATACAATCATCGCTCAAGGTAAAGTCGCAGGTCCGATCGTTACAACTCACTCCTACTTAGACTATGCAGTCGGCCGGATGTACCCCCTAGCTGGAAAGACTGCCTTTAGTGCTGTGGACTTTGCCCCCGGTCAATTGCCTAAGTATGGTGGAATTGGCAGCTTTGGTCTAGGCGGAGATGACCTCGCAGCGGAAAACATAAACATGCTCCCCTGCGAGGCCTCGTATCACTTTAAACCGGGCAAAATCTATAACCTCGAAAGCAGCGAGTTTATTTGTGCGAACCTGGGAGGGCCAACAATGGGTGCCCATTCCGACATTGCCAAGCCGGAAGTAGCTCATGCTGTGTGGTCGGCAGCTTATTCCAGTTAACCGCCAGAGTTAGACCCAGGAAAACACGAACATCCTCGGCCCACCTGCCTCTTATGATTTTAAACCGGGCAAAATCTACAACCTAGAAAGCAGCCAGTTTATTTGTAACGAGGATCTCGGAGGAATGGGCACAGGCTAATCCGACATTGCCAAGCCGGAAGTCGCTCATGCTGTGTGGTCGGCAGCTTATCCCAGTTAACCGCCAGAGTTAGACCCAATAGAAACTCAGCAAGTCCTTGTTTGAAAGGCTCGTGGGGTTTCTATCTGTTTTATTCACAAATTAAATGCCGATTGTTAGCGCAACCAACAAGGAACCAAAAATATGAACGAACAAGACCTGTTATTTTTCAATGGGATTAATGGCTCGACGGGCGATTATTTGCTGCCTCCTATGACCCCTGAGCAAGTAGCTAGGATTGCCATGGGCGAAGAATTCGATCCAGACCAATTACAAGATATCGAGCTAAAAATTCGAGAAAAACAAGAGCCTGATTTTGCTCCGATAGAGGGAGTAGATCCCAAAGACCTCGCACAAACAGGTTGGGGAGTAGTTTTCCCTGGCGGTGACTCTTCGGAAATAAAGGAAATCCGAGAAGCGCTCAGCGAACTATTAAATCATCGCAAAAAGCAAGCCACCCAAAAGCACGAGCATTACTACAAGGAATACATCGGCGTCAAGGGCTATCGTCCAGGCGAGTCAAAAAAGAACTTCCTGGCGCGTCAGGGAGTAGGGCCAGGTCCTGCCGATCCAGACAAAATGCCGTATTACCTGCTGATTGTTGGCGATCCAGTAACAATTCCCTATGCCTTTCAGTCCCAGCTCAGCGTTCAGTACGCAGTGGGTCGCATTCACTTTGATACGCTACAGGAATACGCGCAGTACGCTCACAGTGTAGTAGAAGCTGAAACTAGCAATTTATCCCTATCCCCTAGCGCTGCCTTTTTCGGTGTGTGCAACCCAGGAGACGCTGCCACTAATCTCAGCACTGAACACCTCATTCAGCCGTTATCTGAATGGGTGGTCAAAGAACATCCCAACTGGGATGTGAAAACGATTCTTAAAGAAGAAGCAACCAAAGCCCGCTTGGGGCAATTGCTAGGAGGCAGTGAAACCCCTAGTTTGCTTTTCACGGCCAGTCATGGCATGGGCTTTGACAAGGGCGATACGCGTCAGTTGCTCCACCAAGGCGCACTGCTGTGCCAAGACTGGCCGGGGCCGGGTCGTCCAGGGGCAAAGCCGATGAGGGAAGATTTTTACTTTTCTGGGGATGATATTGGCGAACAAGCTCGGCTTTTAGGAATGATTGCTTTTTTCTTTGCCTGCTATGGCGCAGGCTGCCCCCAATATGATGAATTCGACGGTCACAAAAAAGCTTCACGACCAGAGATTGCGCCGCGCTCGTTTCTTGCCCGCTTGCCACAGAAACTTCTGAGCCATCCCAAGGGAGGTGCCTTAGCTGTAGTTGGTCATATAGATCGAGCTTGGGGCTGTTCTTTCTCTTGGTCAGATATTAAGGGTTCTACTCGAGATGCCATTCAGACAGCAATAGAGCGCAGGCAGATAGCAGTTTTTCAAAGTAGCGTGAAGCGCCTGCTGGAAGGCCATCCAGTAGGCTCGGCATTGGAGTATTTTGACGAGCGCTATGCGGAAATTTCCTCCGACCTCAACATTGAGTTAGAAGAGATTAAGTTTGGCGCGGAGCCCAATCATGCGAGTTTGGCTGGGATGTGGACGGCTAACAATGACGCCCGCAACTATGCGATTATTGGCGATCCAGCAGTGCGGCTAGTGGTCAGTAGTAGTAAAGATGCCAGCACCACTCGCCCTACGATGGAACCTGTGCAGTTGCCTGCTGGCCTGGAACCAAAGCCCGCAGAAAGCAGCGCGGACTCAGTGGCTGGTGAAATTGACCTCAAGCAGGCTCAGACACAGCTCATAACATCATTAGAGCAATTTGTCAATACGGCGCCAAAGACTCCAGTTGACAGCGCCGAAACCCTGCAAACAGCAACATCAATAGCCATCAATCTGTTGAATGTGTTGAAGGGATTGAGTTAATAGCGATCGCACCTAAGTGACCGGCTGCCGGGACTGTTACCGCGCAGCTTTCAGGTTGCTAGGGAGCGATCGCAACAGCAGACTGCCGTCCTCGTTTTGGTTCGCATAGTGCTACTTGGGTACATAAAGCTGAGTCTAAGATAGGGACTATACGAATGATTTACCATCTATGTACAATCCAGTCACAAATTCTGAAGGTACCAGCACCGCGATCGCCAGAACTTTTGCTGTTTCAAAGGTATCTCCCACAACCACCCCCTTGCCTGAAATTCCTTACTATGAAGCAGTTGCAGAGTTTTTAGGTAGACCGATCGAGGCTTGTTGTCGATATCGCGGGCAGTTGGTGGAGAGGGTTGATTCGTATCATCCACTCATTGGAGCACTACATACAGCTTTTGCCTTTCATCATCCAATTTGCCTTTCCCCTGACATAATTTGGCTAACCTTAACACAGGGACTAGCACAGCACATTAACATGAATGCCGAAGAACTTCGTCATCACTTTGTGCAGCATTCGGGAAAGTTGAAGATTAAGGTTCGCCGTGATGACTTTGTGAAGGGTTCGGCCGACAACCCTTGGGCAGAAGTGTTCGGGGAGTTTTCCGAACAAATTCACCAACATATTGGCAAAGCACACGAGTTAATTGTGGCTAACTTCTCAACCACAGGCCCTATTGAACGTGCTGCCTCGGAAGTCGTATTGCTAGATGCAATGCAGTCCTACTTTGAGTACGAGGTAAGCAGCTTCTGTGGTATACCTACGATTAAATTGGAGGGAACGGTAGAGGATTGGCGTTCTATTGCACAGAGGGTGGAAGAGTTTGCTCGCTTTGGTTTGGAGTGGTGGATTGAGCCGCTACGACCCATTCTAAAGGAATTTGTAGCCGCCGCTGAAGGCAGTGTGAATACCGAGTTTTGGGATTCCATTTACAAGTACCAAGGACCAGAGGGAAGTGGCTCGCCCTATATTACTGGATGGGTTGCTAAACTATTCCCCTACATTTTGAATAATCAAACATCAAAGTGGGAACGAATGTTTGAAGGCAAAACTCCTGAGCCACCATATCTACGCAATCCCTGGTTAAATTCTGAGCTGTCACCAGCTATAGAAGCACGGGGTGCTTTTCCCAACCTGCCGTCTAAGGTTCCATTCAACTGGGATTACCTCGGGAATGTCTACGAAATGGAGTTTGTTGCTGGATTAATTGGTGTCAGTCAAGAACCAGAATCTCTGTGTCTGCGACCAGAAATTGGCTGGTTGACACTCCTCGACCTAAAGGTGCGAGGATTCTTGCGTCTTCGGGATTCCAATGAATTTACCCTCAACAAGCATCTTGACCGTATGCCCTACGGTTGCAAGTCCGCGTATTGCGACTACTTGAGCGGCTGCAACATCTCTATCAGTTGTATAGCCGCAATTTGAACAAATATGAGTACGTTCTGAAAGCTCTTTCTTCCCTGTTTCAAAACTACAACTTGGGCAGATTTGACTCGTTTTACGGCTATTTACTTTTTGAAAATAGACATCACGCTTCAAACAAGTTTGCTCAAGGATATTGAAGAACTGACCAAACCCTGCATCTAAGCAATGTTTACCCAATATTCCACGAGATAAGCCGACAAGATTTAAGTCCTCAACAAACACCATTCCAACGTTGTCACAGATTTGATGAGACACCTTGCGATGCCAGTCTTTACGGCAATTAGCGACGTACTCATATAACAAAGCAACTTTTTTCTGGGCTTTCTTCCAATTGTTCGAGCCTAATCGTTTTTTGGAAACGCGCTGTTGCAGCAATTTAAGCTTGCGTTCGGCATCTACAAAAAATCTCGGACGGTTAATCAAAAGTCCATTAGAAGTTGCAACAAAACTGGTCAAACCTACATCTATTCCTACTGCATTTCCATGTGGTGTTATTGATGGCACGGATACATCCCATTGGATAGTTAGCATCACATACCATCCAGAAGCCCTCTTAACTACACGCGCTTGTTTTACTACTCCTCCATCTGGGATATCCCGTGATAGACGCATTTTAACTGCACCAATAACAGGGAATTTAACAAAGCCGTTAAGCAATGGGTTTTGCCCTAACTGCGGAAAAGAAAAAGACCTCATCCGTCCAGGTTTTTTAAATCTTGGGAATCCATGATTCTGTTCCCACATAGAGACAAAAGCCTTCTCAAGTCGTCTGAGTGTCTGTTGTAAAGATTGAGCGTTAACACGCTTTAAATACTCGTTATCTTTGCGTACAGCAGTTAAAGACTTACATTGACTTGCAAAGGTTGGACGTGGTGCATCAGCAGGAATGATATAGCAGCTTTGAAGGCTACAAGCGTTAACCTGACAACTACGAGACTTATACCAGTCTTTTCGTTCAGCTAAAGCATAGTTATAAACTCGTCTATGAGTTTCTAACCATTCTTCAAACATCGCTATTTGGCTTTGTGTTGGCTTTAACTTGAATTCGTAAGTTAGGTTAAACACTTTTATTACCTCCTGACCTTATTATATACTATTTATACTAATCGCAGTAACATTTTTTAAAGTCGCCCGCTTAGTGCGAGGCTCTGACCCCAAAATTTTCTGGTAGTAATGGAAGCAGAAAGGGAGGCATTCCCGACGAAGTGAATAAAGTATTTGTAGGGTGTGTCTCCACGCACCCTACAAATGCTGCTACAGGTGAGCGGAAATAAGTTAGCAATTTGAAATACCCACAATCCTTACGGAATTAGCTATTTTGACATACTCCCCTGCCTAAAGGCGAGAGGATTCTTAACACTTCATCGACCAATGCTACCGAAGTAGTCTTACGAGGGCCTCCATGTTCATTTTAAGTCGTGGCAATGCCCTATCCAGACTATATGTATCGTTTTGTTTGAAAAACATTAACAATACTTTGTTTTGCTTCCAGGTTGGATTTTAACCATTGCCCTTGGGTCTTTCCCTATTACTGGATCAGTCCCGGTTTCAACTCAAGATGAGTATATATCGCTGCAATCTTAGGTGGGGATTTCAACCAATTAAACTATAGCATAAAGCCGTCCTAAAAGGACGGGGCTTGCATCCCATTTTCTCGGTCATTGTAGAGATGTCTATTGTTATAGGGCGATCGCCACAGAAGACTTGCGTCCTCGTTTCGGTCTGACGCTTCCTACTTTTTTGGTAAATTACTAGCAGTGCCAATACCATCACAAACGTGACGTTCTTCAGACATAAGTTCGGAATCAGGATTATTAAGATAGTCACGTACCCAAGTGCAACCCCGCACCATCAGCTCATCTAATCCTTCAACCCGCCATAACTTAACAGTCCCATCTTCACCAGTCGTAGCTAAAAGCTTGCCATCGAGACTAAAACCGACGCTCTTGACCTCACCTTTATGACCTTTGAATACAGCTACCTCTTGACCGGCTACATCCCACAGACGAGCAGTTGAGTCAGATCCCGCACTCGCTAGCAGCTTACCATCGTTACTCCAACGGAGTTTCTGTACTGCACCTATATGACCTTTTAATTCCTTTAATTGATTACCTGACAAATCCCACAAACGGATAGTGCGATCGCTACTAGCTGTAGCCAGTTTTTGACCGTCATTGCTCCAAATGACGCTGTTGATCCAGTCTCGATGCGCGGGGAATTCTCTTACCTTCTGACCAGATAAATCCCACAAACGTACAATGCCATCCGCTCCTGCCGTAGCTAAAAGTTTGCCATTCGGGCTAAAACTGACACTCAGGACGGCACCTTCATGACCTTTTAATTCTCTTAATTGCTTACCAGACAAATCCCACAAGCGAGCAGTGCCATCCTTTCCTGATGTAGCTAAAAATTTACCATCCGGGCTAAAGTTTAGACCCAAAACTGGACCTTTATGACCCTTTAATTCTCTCCGTTGCTTACCAAATAAACTCCACAAGCGAGCGGTGCCATCCTCTCCTGATGTAGCTAAAAGTTTGCCATTCGGGCTAAAACTTACCTTCCAGATTATACCTTTATGACCTTTGAATTCTCCCAACTGCTCACGTGATAAATAATCCCACAGGCGGACAGTGCCATCAGCTCCAGCAGTCGCCAGGATATCGCCATCCGGACTAACACTGACACTCCAGACAGTGCCTTTGTGCCCTTTGAAATCAGTTAACTGCTGGCGGTCTTGCAAATCCCACAAGCGGACAGTGTTGTCGTATCCTGCACTGGCCAAAAGCTTGCCATTTGGGCTGAAAATAACACTTCTAACCGCATCTAAATGTCCTTTAAATTCCTTCAATAGTTTTCCATTCAAATCCCAAAAGCGAACAACGCCGTCTTTGGAACCAGTGGCAAGGTTCTGACCATCCGGACTAAAACTGACGCTAAACACCCAGTCTTTATGTCCTGACAATTCTCTCAACTCTTTTCCTTTCAAATCCCACAACTTGACGGTGCTGTCCATAGAGGCAGTGGCAAGTTTTTGACCATCGGGACTAAAACTAACACTAAACACCGTATCTTTATGGCCTTTAAATTCGCTTAATAGTTTTCCGTTCAAATCCCACAACTTGGCGGTGCGGTCTCCCGAACCCGTAGCGAGAGTCTTACCATCAGGGCTAAAACTGATGCCCCACACTTTTTTATCCTTACTGGTATTATGGGCAGGAAATTCTTTTAATAATTTGCCCTCCAAACTCCATAAGCGAACCATGCCATTTCCAAAACCAGTGGCAATAGTCTGACCATTAGGGCTGAAAGTGATGTTAAATACCCCCTCCTTCTGCTTAGGAAATTCTCTCATTAGGTTTCCTTTCAAATCCCACAATTTTGTAGTCCCATCCTCACCACCAGTCGCCAGTAGCCGACCATCCGGGCTAAAGTAGATATTTCTAACACGCTCTTTACTCACTCCAAATTTAATTAGTTCTTTGCCATGTAAATCTGACAAACGAACTGTGCCATCAACTCCAGTACTCGCCAGTAGCAGGCCATCAGGGCTAAAACTGACATCAGTAACTGAGCGTTCATACGCTTCTAGGCGATTGAGTTCTCTGACTTCAGAAGTTACTTTGTGCAGCCTGCCCATTACTTCATTGATTAAGGTTGCTTTTGATATCCACAGGTGCTTAACTTCTTTTCCAGCTTGTAAACTTCCTATCAATGCCTTTAATTGATCTGTTGCCAACTTAGCTTCTGAGGAAGCACTTAACGCCTGAATTCGCTCAACTTCTGCTTGCCGCCACTGATATCCCGCAAAGATAGCAAATCCAGCAAAGACAAAAGCTGAGCTGACAGCGGCGAAAAGCAGGCGATGTCTGCGTTGTTTTTCTTGCCTGCGGATGCGATCGCGCAACTCCAAACAAGCCAAGACATATTCAGATTCTTCTTGGTTGAGATGCACAAATTTGGGCTGTTTCAACAGCACTTGTGCATCTTCTAATCTTCCCCCCTGATGGATTAAATAGCTGTTTTGGTCTGGTTGCTCCCGGTGCTGGTGCCAATCTTCTGCCGCCTGATTTATGTTTTCTCGCAGTTGCAAGTCGCTGCGGTTCTGGCTCAACCACTCCTGCAACGTTGGCCAATAGCGGATTAAAGCTTCATGGGCGACTTCTACTTCTTCCTTCCCGGTAGTTTCGTTCCGACTGGTAACGACTAGCCGTACCCCTTCACCAGCTAGCTGCTGTACCAACTTCTTAGTCTCTGCCAGATTGCTCGCACTGGACACGAGATCCTCTAACTCCACTCGCTGGCGGGTGTCCCGTCGCTTCTCTCCCTGTATGGCATTCTTATCCAGGCGAGTTAAGCGCAAGAAAATATTCTGGATTTGCTCTTGTTTCTTAGCTGGTAGGCTATTGTAAAAATCATCAGCAGTTTTAGCGATCGCCTGGTGGACTTTACCAATCGCTTGGTACTCCTCATCGCACAGCCAGCGTCCGCGCCGTCGCTTCCACAGTTCCTGCAACGCATATTGCAGCAGCGGCATCGCCCCTGGCTCCCCCTGCACATCATTGAGAATCGCGTGACTCAAGCCAGCTTCAAAGCGCAGTCCCCCCCTGTCTGCCTGCATCTTCATCGCTGTAATCAGTTCCGCAGGTTCCATCGGCCCAACCAATTTTTGTCGGGTTTCAATCCGCTTTCTCAGTGGGGGGTAGAAGGTACACTCTCCTAAAAAGTCCGCCCGCATCGTTATGACAACTTTTCGGCGTTCGGCAAGGTGAAACAACTTGTCGATAAATTCTTGCCGATTGGCTTTATCCTCGCAGAGGGTGAACAGTTCCTCAAATTGGTCTACCACCAATATTGAATGCTGTTCCGATACCTTTAACAGTATTTCTAATTGTTTCAGCGGCTCGTTGCTCGGTGTGATGCGAACCGACTGTAGGCTTGGCTCCTGCTCTTTAAGCTTAGGAATTAGCCCAGCTAGCACTACGGATGATTTGCCGCTGCCCGAAGTACCGATAACAGCTAAGAAATTATCCTTCGCCAGTTCCTTTTGTAAATCTCTAATCAGCTCATCGCGCCCAAAGAAGAACTTGTGGTATTGTTCCTCAGCAAAGGAAGATAGACCGGGAAAAGGACACTCAGCCTTGTATTCTGGTGGTTGTTTGCCCAAAGCGGAGAGAGCATCAAAGCTAATTTCGAGGACTTGATCGCACAGGTTATCGATCTCTACTATTGCCTGCTGGCGCTGTTCACGCGCTGTGCGTGAGTCGGCTCCTTGGGTATCTTTGAGGATCTCTACCTGCGTTTTAAACCTCTGCTTGAGTACCGAAGCATTAGGGGCGCGTTCTACGAGGAGTTTGCTCAGCTTTTCAATACCATACTGGATTTCCTCGTCGGTTAAATCTCGATCGTCAAGCCGATCGCTAAATAAGGGACGCCCACCCAAGCGGCTAAACAAAGCCGGGACAGCAATATCATGCCGCTTTCCCAATCCGGCTGTTGCCTCTTGTAGCGCCGTATCTACCTCTCCTGACTCTCTGAGTCGTCGATAAAAGTTCTGTCCTAGAGCCAAGCCTGTCTCTACGCTCACCTTGCGAGTCATCGCTACTACAGCAGGCATCCCCAAATTTCTGACCAATCTTTGTCCTAATCCACCTAATCCTGCTTCTGCTCTGGGGTCGGCACTTTCGCAAGTGCACAGGAAGGTAAAGTGAGGTAAGCTCCTCTGATGATTACCGATGTTCTTGAGCTCTGCCAGAAAATCTTCTCCCGTAACTGGCTGAACTTGGTTATCGGCTTTTGCCCAGTACAGAACTGTTTCTCCATTATCCAGCAGCTTGCCGTGGGCGACAAAGTGCAGCAATGTGTATGGTTTCTTGGCGTTAGTCAGTTGCTTAGATAGTTCTTGTAAGGTTGGCGGCCCGATCGCACCTGCAACATCATTTGCCAAAATTTCGTAAGGAATTTCACCAAGCGCTTCCTTGACTCCAGATAAGACAGCTTCAACGTCAAAAGGTGCTAATTGAAACTTGCCGATATTAGAGGGACTCGCTACCAGCACCAGTGCCCGCAAGTCGCGCCGTCCAATGGGGGGAAAGCGCCGATCGATAATAGTAGGAATGTACAAGGAAAAGGGAACGCGCTGGTTGCGGGCTAAAAGATGCCACTCTCCATCGGCATCAATCGGAGCGCACAGCCTTTCCCAATGCAAGGTTTTGATAGGGTCATTGTCAGCCGCTTCGATCGACAGCAAAATCCGTAACAAGGAGTCCTGACTACTTTTGGATAGGGCACGAACAAAGGTGTCGTACACAGCCCCTTGAAACAAAGCTTTGCCAAGATGGGTGCCGTATTCCCTCTCGTTTTCTTGCTGTTGAGTGAGTTTGTTCAAGTCCTCCTGATTTAGCTCAAGAGTTTCTTTTGAATGGATGGTTAGTCCGTCCGGTTGCTTACACCTGACAACAATGGGCCAGATACTCTCGCCTGATTTGCTCTGAATGGTAATCTCAAACTCAAAGACGTTCATGGGTCATTTCCTCTCATTATTTCTCGCTCTTTATATGGTCAGATAACGAATTATTTTCCATTCTTAAAACTAATTGATTATTAAATATAAAACTGGCATAACCTAATTATTGAAATACCTAGGAACATAGAGAAGGAAGTACATCGCTTTTATTTGTTGATAAAAACCTATTCATGTTTCTCTCTTAACCAAACTTACCCACTTTAAGTTAACA
Organism: Microcoleus sp. T3_D1; assembly: GCF_036700405.1. NCBI lineage: Bacteria > Bacillati > Cyanobacteriota > Cyanophyceae > Oscillatoriales > Microcoleaceae > Microcoleus > Microcoleus sp. T3_D1. Next base: position 107,524 of record NZ_JAUBOV010000003.1, on the reverse strand, counting down.
TGTGGTAAAATGAGGGGATAAATCCACTGCTATTGAATATATCGACTTTTCGATGGCGACGCAAAACGCATATAGCTGTAACGAAGCACATCGCATTCAACTGATTTAAATTAACGTGACACAACGGATGCAAAAAAAAATGGCAGAATGCGTTGCCAAATTGAAAAATTACACCGCGCACTCAAACACTTAACAGCTAGAGAAGCTTGTCAATGTCGCAAAGCCGTGATTCAAATAAATCATATGGTTTGTGCAATTAGAGGGTGGAATTTCCTCAAAATAACAGCGCGCTTGATGGGAAAAACAGTAGATTACTTAAAGCATAAATTACTGTCCGACTACCCTAAACAAGAAGTTAAAAACTCCACTACTATTATATATAGTCTAATCCTTTAACAGGAAAGTCGGTATTTTTTTGAGCAGTTAAATTTTGATTTTTATGACGTTCGCTCACTTATTTTTCCCAGCCTGCGGAATTTTTAGCACGCTATATAATATAGCGTGCATACGTAAGTCTTGAGGTTTTAGGGGGCGATCGCAACAGAGGACTTGTGTCCTCGTTTCGGTCTGACGCTAACTACTTTTTTGGTGAACTACTAGGAGGGGGGATATCCTTACAAAGATTGCGATCGCTACTGAGAGCGACATCGGGGTTCTTCAGATAGTCGCGTACCCAATGGCAATTCATTGCTAGGAGTTCATCCAGTCCTCCTCCAATCTGATACAGGCGAACAGTGCGATCCTCTCCACTGGTAGCCAGGAGCTTGCCATCCGGACTGAACACCACGCTTTTAACCATGCCTTGATGTCCCTGGAACTTGGCTAAAGGCTGACCTTCGATGCTCCACAGTCGGGTAGTGCCGTCCCTTCCACCAGTGGCTAGGGACTTACCATCCGGGCTGAATGCCACACTTAATACTTCGCCTGTATGTTTCGCAAGTTTGTCCTTCAACTGCTGGCCTTGATTGTCCCACAACTGGATAGTGCCGTCTTCTCCACCAGTGACTAGAAGCTGACTATCCCGGCTGAACGCCATGCTAGAAACATTCTTTGCCTTGAGTTTTGACAACATTGGATCTTTGGTGTCCCCCAGCCAGACGCTACCATCATTTCCACCAACAGCCAAGTGCTGACCATCCGGGCCGATCGCCACGCTGACGATGATCTCCTGTTCTTGTCCTTGATTTCCTTCGAGTTTGATTGACTGCTTGTTACCTTTGATGTCCCCTAGCCAGACGCTACCATCTATATTTTTACCAACAGCCAATTCCTGACCATCCGGGCCGATCGCCACCTCAGCCCCGGCTTGCTCCCCCGAAAGGGTAACCAGCGGATTGTATTTGGCGTCCCACAGGCGGATGATGCCATCATCTGTCGTAGTGGCAGTTAAGAGCTGATCGCTTGGGCTGAATGCCACGTCGTTGGCCGGGCCTTGATGCTTTGGGAGTAAAGGCAAATCCTTACCTTTGGTATTCCACAACTGGATAATGCCCCCAACTCCCAAAGTAGCTAGCCGCTGACCGTCCGGGCTGAACGCCATTTTCATGACTGGTTCCTCCGTCTGGATTATCGGCCACTGCCGATTAGAGAAGTCCCACAGACGGACGGTTCTATCATTTCCACTCGTGACCAGGCTCTGACTATCTGGGCTAAACGCCACACTATAGACCTCTCCTTGATGTCCTTGGAGTTTAGCCAACACTCGGCCTTTGATGTCGAACAGCCAGATGTTGCCATCCTTTGTAATGGCAGTCAAGAGCTGACTATCTGGGCTGAATGCGACGCTATCGAGCTCATCTTGGTATTGATCAAAGTTTTGAGTAAATTCTGGGACTACTTTCTTGGTTTTGGTATTCCACAACAAAATATTGGATTTGCCATTGTCGTCAACTCCAATAGTGGTCAAGAGCTGGCTATTCGGGCTGAATGCCACTTTAAAAACCTTCTTTTGACTTCCGTTCTCCTCGAGTTTGTCCCGCTTCTTGGTTTTGGTATCCTCTAGGTGGACAGTCCCATCAACTCCAATGGTGGCTAAGAGCTGGCCATCTGGGCTGAACGCCACGCTAGTGACCTTTTCTTGACGACGCTGGAATTTTGTCACATTCTTGGTTTGGGTATCCCACAGCTTGGCAGTGCCGTCATTTGAACTGGTGGAGGCGAGGAACTTGCTATCAGCGCTGAACACTACCTCATAGGCTCCGGAATTGCTTTCCTGGAGTTTGTCCGACTGTTTGGTTTTGGTATTCCACAGGTAAACGCCTCCTCTTGAACCTTGACTTCTTCTACTGATGGCCAGGAACTGGCCATTTGGGCTGAACGCTACCGAAGTGCCTTCATAAGTATTTCCAGAATAATTGCTCTTTGGGAGTGTCTCCCAATTCTGGGTTTTGGTATCCCACAGGCGGACATTGCCCTCATCATCACCAGTAGCCAGCCAACCATCCCGGCTAATCGCCACGCTCGTGACCGTACCTCGATCGATTGTTAAACGATTAATCTCCTGTCCTGCATAAATTGTGCTGGTCAACTTACCGAACACTTGATCCTCTAACCCAGCATGTGGCAACCGGCCTTGCCAGAATGACTGCTTGAGTTCTTTCCCTGCCCGTAAACTGCCTATCCTTGCATCCAATGTTTGATGAGTGACCAAGCCCATCTCAGCGGATTGTAGAAGAGCCTGAATTCGCTCCATTTCTGCTTCCCTCCACTTAATTCCAGCAAAAATGGCAAATCCACCCAAGATAAAAGCGGCGCTCGCAACAGCCATGAGTTGGCGCTGTTTGCGTTGTTCCTCAAGCTTGCGTCGGCGCTCGCGCAACTGGACACAAGCTAAAACATATTCCGCCTCAAGTTGGTTGAGATGCACAAATTTGGGGTGCTTCCACAACACCTCTGCATCTTCTAATCGTCCCCCATGATGGATAAGATAAGTGTCTTGGCCTGGTTGCTCTTGGTGCTGCTGCCACTCCTGAGCTGCCTGATTGATGGTTTCTCGCAATAGCAAGTCACTGCGGTTCTGATTCAACCAATTTTGTAACGTTGGCCAGTAGCGGATTAAAGCTTCATGGGCGACTTCCACCTCTTCCTTCCCCGTAGCTTCGTTGCGACTGGTAACTACAAGCCGCACGCCTCCCCCAGCCAACTGCTGCACCAACTTTCTTGTCACTGCTAGATCGTCGCCTGTTGGCACCAAATCTTCTAACTCCACTCGTCGGCGTGTGTCCCGTCGCTTCTCCCCAGGTAGGGCACTCGCATCCAAGCGGGTTAAGCGCAAGAAGATATTCTGGACTTGTTCTTGCTCAGGGGCTGACAAGCTATTGTAGAAATCATCGGCAGTCTTAGCTATTGCCTTTTGGACTTTACCGATCGCCTGGTACTCCTCATCGCACAGCCAGCGTCCCCGCCGCCGTTTCCACAGTTCCTGCAACGCATATTGCAGCAGCGGCATCACCCCTGGTTCCCCCTGTACATCATTGAGTATCGCGTGGCTCAAGCCAGCTTCAAAGCGCAGTCCCCCCCTGTCTGCTTGCATCTTCATTGCTGTAATCAGTTCTGCAGGTTCCATCGGCCCAACCAATTTTTGTCGGGTTTCAATCCGCTTTCTCAGTTCGGGGTAAAAGGTACACTCTCCCAAAAAGTCTGCCCGCATTGTAATTACGACTTTCCGCCGATCGGCAAAGTTTAATAACTTTTCAATGAACTCGATCCGCTCGGCTTTATCTTCACAGAGAGTGAATACTTCTTCAAATTGGTCTACCACTAATATTGAATGATGCTCTGATACCTTCAATAATCTTTCTAATCGTCTTTTTAGTTGCCTCAGCGGCTCCTTTCCAGGCGTCATGTAAGCCCACTGGAGGCTTAGCTCCTCTTCTTTGAGCTTAGGAATCAGCCCAGCTAGCACCACCGATGACTTGCCACTACCCGAAGTACCGATAACAGCTAAGAAATTATCCTTCGCCAGTTCATGTTGTAAATCTCTAATCAGTTCATCGCGCCCAAAGAAGAACTTGTGGTATTTTTTATCACCGAAGGAAGACAGCCCAGGGAACGGGCACTCAGCCTTGTATTCTGGTGGTTGCTTACCCAAGGCTGCCAGAGCGTCGAAACTGATTTCGATTACTTGCTCGCAGAGGTTGTTGAGTTCTACTATTGCCTGCTGGCGCTGTTCGCGCGCTGTGCGTGACTCGGCTCCCCGTGTATTTTTCAGCGTCTTTACCTGCGTTTCAAACCTCTGCTTTAGTACAGAGGCATTAGGTGCTCGCTCTTGGAGAAGCTGTCGCAGCTTTTCAATGCCATGCTCGATTTCCTCGTCGGTTAAATCCCGATCGTCAAGGCGATCGCTAAATAAGGGACGCCCACCCAAGCGACTAAACAGAGCCGGGACAGCAATATCGTGGCGTTTTCCCAATCCGGCTGTTGCCTCTTGTAGCGCCGTATCTACCTCTCCGGACTCTCTGAGTCGTCGGTAAAAGTTCTGTCCTAGAGCCAAGCCTGTCTCTACGCTCACCTTGCGTGTCATCGCTACTACCGCAGGCATCCCCAAATTTCTTACCAATCTTTGACCTAATCCACCTAATCCTGCTTCTGCTCTGGGGTCGGCACTTTCGCAAGTGCACAGGAAGGTAAAGTGAGGTAAGCTCCTCTGATGATTACCGATGTTCTTGAGCTCTGAAAGTAATTCTTCCCCAGTCACTGGCTGAACTTGGTTATCTGCTTTTGCCCAGTACAGAACAGTTTCTCCGTTATCCAGCAGCTTGCCGTGGGCGACAAAGTGCAGCAAGGTGTATGGCTTCTTGGCGTTAGTCAGTTGCTTAGACAGTTCTTGTAGGGTTGGGGGCCCGATCGCACCTGCGACATCATTTGCCAAAATTTCATAAGGAATTTCACCAAGCGCTTCCTTGACTCCAGATAAAACAGCTTCAACGTCAAAAGGTGCTAATTGAAACTTACCGATATTAGAGGGACTCGCTACCAGCACCAGTGCCCGCAAGTCGCGCCGTCCAATGGGGGGAAAGCGCCGATCGATAATAGTAGGAATGTACAAGGAAAAGGGAACGCGCTGGTTGCGGGCTAAAAGATGCCACTCTCCATCGGCATCAATCGGAGCGCACAGCCTTTCCCAATGCAAGGTTTTGATAGGGTCATTGTCAGCCGCTTCGATCGACAGCAAAATCCGTAACAGCGAGTCCTGACTACTCTGGGATAAGGCACGAACAAAGGTGTCGTATACAGCTCCTCGAAACAAAGCTTTGCCTAGTAGAGTGCCGTATTCCCTCTCGTTTTCTTGCTGTTGAGTGAGTTTGTTCAAGTCCTCCTGATTTAGCTCAAGAGTTTCTTTTGAATGGATGGTTAGTCCGTCCGGTTTCTTACACCTGACAACAATGGGCCAGATACTCTCACCTGATTTGCTCTGGATAGTAATTTCAAACTCAAAGACTTTCATTCGTCATTTCCTCTCATTATTTCTCGCTCTCTCTATGGTCAAATGACAAATAACCTGCCGTTATCAACACTAATTATAACGTAAATATAAAACTCCTAGAACCTGAGTGGAGAAGGGCAGATAAACATACATCTTTAATTATTTTTTTATGGCTAACAGGACTAAACAAATTTTAAGCTCCAACTAACAAAAAACTAGCTTTATAGATAGTAAATACGTCTCTCTTTTCTTGCAGCCCGCGCCCAAATCTATAAAATATAGCTGTTTTCAAAGCTGACAAAGCAGAGCGTAAGTATTTCTAGAGCCTTTCTCAGATACATGAGGTCTAATAGCAGAAGTGGGTAAACCACAAGACAGAGGTCTAGTTCGCCAAGAGAACTCACAGGCGATCGCCCAGAACCCTTCGACAATGGTTTATATGTTCTCGTACTCTGACAACAAACAATACCTTTAACTTTTGAGCGTGCATTCTCTGGAGGTAAAAAAATACAAAATAGGGGTAAAATTATGAATTTTTCCCGCATCTTAGAGTTTTTCCTTACTACCCAAACATATTTTAATAGTTTTATAACCACCAGCGTTATAACTATTAAAATATCGAATGTATTCCATCTCTTTCACCTAATAAGTTTACTACTTTCAACACTTAATCGAAAAATCATTTTCTTGAGACCAACGAAGTTAACATCATTTTAATCCAGGTAAACTCCACCCCTGCACCACCTTTGTAACAGCATCTCTGGTAGCCTCGGCTCCAAAACCCCAAGCCATCAGCGCAGAGTAATCGTTCCAAGGATTATCTCCAAAAGTAGGTTTATCAACATAAAGTTGGCTAAAACCTGCTCCGGCTAAAAACACGATCGCAATTATATAGCTAGTCACAGTAAAAACCTTCAAACGTACATTCGCACCCGACGCTTGCTCTTCCCAACTCACTAAGCTAGTAGAGGGTGCGGCTCCCAGTAAATTTATCATTATACCCCGGATTTGGGCTCCTCGGGCCATCATCCCCCCCGCATTTACTCCGAAATCGAGTTCTGCCGGATTTACCATATCTGCTTGCTGGGAAAGCAGTTCTGTAATTTCCGCGATCGCCCCTTCTACCTCATCTCTTAAATTAGCATCTTTTGTTAAATCAGCAGGCTGTAAGCTTTCTATACGCTGTTCTAAATTCTGTAGTTTAGGCTGCCAATTTTTTGCCTGTTCAACAGACAACTCCTCGCTCAAACTATAAAGTTGTTTTATCTTAGCTTGGAGTGAAAGGTAAGAATTCACTTGTTCAGCTAATCCTTGGAGGCGATCGCGCAATTGCACGGGACTGTCTAAATCGGGAGCGTCTCTTAGCGCATCTTCCAAACTGCGATACACCGTCTGTACAAAAGGAACGCTCGGCCCCATATCCTGTAACTGCTGCTTGATTTCATCAGCATAACCTAACTGTGCCAACCAATCAGCACGACCTTTGAGCCATTTACTCTCGACTAACTCTGCTTGCTGAACAGAATTTATAGCCTCGTCCCAGCGTTCCCCTTGAAGCGCCATTTTTACATCAATTAAATGTGCTTCCACTCTCGCTTTAAATTCCTCAAATTTTATAAAATCTGCATCATCTTGCATTTGGATGCGAACTTGGCTGACTCGGACTAAAATCTCATCGCGCGGTCTCCCTTGAGTCCGATAAAGAGAAACACTGATGCCTAATGCTGACCCTACTAATAAGATGAGTAATGGTAAAAACCAATGGTCTTTCACTTTTATAGTTAAAGGGATAACTTGCTCTCCATCTTGGTAACTCAACCACAGCTTTCCGTTAAATTCTCCACTTCTAAGGACTTTATTCAGATCAAACTTTACCAAGGTCATCATGAGATTCTGGTTGGTTGAACTGACCGAAGGTTTTTCCACACTAATTGCCTGTGCCGGAAAAATACTATCCCCATCACTCCTATTCAAATCCAAGGGGATTAACTGCAAATTATTTATCGGCGTATTAGTTTGCAGGACGATATTGCGAGTTGCAACAGTTCCACGCATCCCTGACACTGTGACTTGAGCAGGCTCAGCCACGACTTGACCTTGAGCATTAGCACTCGTAGGTGCTAATATCTCCAAACTTGCTACTAATAATCCAATTGTTACTAACTTCCAATTCAGGGAGGAGAATTTTTCCAAAGTTTGGGCAATAAAACTTGGAAAATAGGTGACAATTTCGGCGATTTGGGTAATTCTTTCTTTGAGGTTAACCATACCTAACTCCTTTTTTTGTATTTATTAGCTAAACTTCTCTAATTGAGAATAAGCTTGAAAGCAAACGCTCTCCCATTTTTTTCACTATTCGCTAAATTTAGCCTGAGAGCGTGGCCCTAACTTAAAGATTCAAGATTGGCCTGTTTATATGGCAGATTACCATACTTTGGTTCCGCTAACACGCCCTAAAAATAGAGACTTTACGTAAGTCCTATATTGTTGATAAAGCTGATACTAGGGGCAAAAAAGTATTCACCGCCTTTCATGGTAACCCGCAGGCTAAAGTCATATTGTGCGGTTTCCGCTTCCCCCCACTTTTCCGGCCATTTCTGAGTTCCTATGGGTTGACCAGATGCCTTACCGCTAACCTGATCAATCAGCGGATCAGGCCCCACATTGATTTGGCAGAAGTTTTTTTGATTAGCCCATGCTGATTGCATAAAATTGAATTGATTTTCAATATCAGCTTGAAAGCACAAAAATAGCAATCCTGACCCTGTTTCAGGTTCTTTGGTAACGTCATCTTCTCCATAACTAAGACCACGACGAGCGATGCGATGTCGCCTTTCTAATTGTAAGGAATCTTCGTAACTAACCGAAGATTCTATACGTCCTGTATCTCCTCGCGGGTTACTTTTACGGAGGTGAGAGTGAAAAGGACACTTGGTTCCTTGTGTATCATCACTGCGATCGGGGCGATCGCATCTAAACTTGTTAGTCCTGCACCGCCCGGAAAATCCAGGCTTTTAATTGATAGATAAACGGGCGTTATCCTCATGAATCAAATACTAAATAGCCCCAATATGATGGGAGATTTTTTGGGAGAATGAAAGAGTTTTATTTCCCAATCTAGATATTCTTTGTCTCATCGTATTATTAAATATTTCTAGATAGTTTGTCATACCAGTCTCCTTTCCTACTGCCTTGTGTCTTTTTTGAGGAAAAACTGTTCCAGAGGAAATGACAAAAGTCTGTATAACTTACGGCACAGTGACGATAAACGGGTCGCACGTGAATCCCATAATCCTTGATCGCCAGCTTGATCTCTTTTACCAATATACACTCCTACAATTTATGAAAAGTTGATACATCAATTGCCAGCTCTTTCCACTGCTTGTTATCCTTATTGCCTACAAATAACCACATTTCATCACATTGAATTGTGAGCTTCCCTTTCTTTTTGGACTTAACTTCTAATTCTCTTTTTACCGAGCCTCAATTTTTAGTAACATAGTATTGCAACCACCGTTCCGAAACCCCAGTCGCCCTCACAATCCCAGCCCGAGATATCTTTTCTAATAAAAGTCGATCGCTCAACTCTTTTGTTGCTAATGAAATCGGTTGATGTCTGGGAGTCATGAGGAATTGTCTTCCACAATCTCGACATTTAAAATTTTGCTAATCGCTAGCGAGTGCGACCATTTTTCAATCGGGTTTCAGAGTTACACTTGGAACAGTTCCTAAGCTAAAATTCAAGGTAGGTTATAAAGAATAAAATTATAACACATTTTCATTGCTATGCAGGACTAACCTAAACTTTATGTTAACATAAGCTCGTATATGGGAGAAGAATTATTGAGTACATACAAAACATTTAATTAGAGTTAACCATGCCTGAAACTTAAACCTAAAATCAGCATCGCTGACCATTTTTTTGACTTAGAACCTCCCAGAATTGAGCGGACTAAACATCATCAATTAATTGACATTATCAGCCTCTCACTTTGTGCCGTGATTTGCGGTGCTGATACATGGGTGGATCTCGAAAGTTACGGGCGAGCTAAATACGAAGGGTCAAATAAAATTTTAGACTAGCCGAATGGCATACCTTCACCTGACACAATTTCACGAGTATTTTTTCGCCTCAACCCGGAGCGATTTCAGAATTTTTTTTGAGTTGGATTAAATCTATTAGTTGCTTCCATCCAGGAGAAGTAATCGCAATTGATGGCAAAACTCTTCGCCATTCTTACCATCGGGGAGGAAATAAAAAAGCACTTCATATGGTCAGTGCTTGGGCGACCAGTCAAAGATTAGTTTGAGGACAAGTTAAGGTTGATAAAAAATCTAATGAAATTACAGCTATTCCGGCTGTACTCAAAGTATTAGAATTAAATAAAAGCATTGTCACCATTGATGCTCTGGGCTGTCACAGGTCAATTGTGAAGTCAATTGTCGAACAATAAGTAGATGGTGAAATCACATTAAAAAAGAACCAAGCATCCCTGTATGCCAGAGGAGACGAGTTGTTTAAACAAGCAATTAGAGAAGGATTTTCTGGAGTTCAACATAGAGCTTATTCGACAAATAAAGAGAGCAATCACGGTCGTTTAGAAATTCGCAGTTCCTTAATTTTAAGTGACATTAAAGAGCAGATTGACATCCAATTAATGGGAAAAATTCATACTAGAGGTTTGAGATGATTAGTGAAATAGTGAAAAAAACACCTCTTTAAAGTCGTTATTATATTAATAAGTTACCCAATGATGCTCAAAAAGTTGGTGAATCATTCCGCAGCCCTTGGGGAATTAAAAATTCTTTACATGGGGTATTATATGTGAGTTTTCGTAAGGCTGATTGTCGGATTAGAAAAGATAAGCCTCCGCAAAAATTTGCTATAATTAGAAACATCTCGCTTAATTTTTTGAATCAACAAAAAACCTCACAAAACACAGCAAGAAATAACCGACTTTGAGCCGGGTGGGATGATGAATATTTGACTAATGTTCTCGCTGTTGCAGTTAACTAAATTTTGAGAAATAACTCCTGGCTAACTATTATACAAGTTGTAAACAGTGCGTGTAATATTTTTAGGGTTTCAAAACTAGCATTAAGTCAAAACCACCATTAATCCGTTCCTTTTCGATCTAAAAAGTCAGTATAAATCGTGTCTGTAGCTTCTAAAAAGGGTGAATTTATTTCCAAATATACTCACCACTGATGAATAGTGTTCAATAAGATGCGTTCCCCCTGGGGTTGAACTGCTGCTGGGAGATGCCTGCATTTTTTTGGGGAAATTGTGGAAAGGTCGATCGCACTCTTGTAGAAATGTATTAACCGCGATATAAAGCCCCCGAAGCTTTTCGGATATTTATGAAATTAAAAAATTTAGTTACTGCTGGATTGTCTATCGCAGTTGTATTTACTGCGGTAAAACATCTAACATTTTCCCACCAACAAAACCAAGTCAAGGAATTGCTGCAAACAAAACAGTGTCCGGAATGCAATTTCAGCAATGCCAACTTACAACGGTTAGACTTGCAAGGAGTCAACTTGCAGGGAGCCAACCTAGAAGGTGCTAACTTATCAGGAGCCAAGTTGACCAATGCCAACCTCAAAAATGCCAACTTAAATAGAGCCAACTTGACCGGAGCTGATTTGGGATGTAGCGGCATCACTTTCAACCTTGATGCTAATAGTCAAGGAGCAAATATGGATGTTAATGTCACTGCTGTTCCCGAAAAAAATAACCCAGAAAATGCAGTAGTTGGCTTAAATATGAAAGCAACGGAGCGGGGAGCGACAGTTCGCTTTAATTTGCCGGGATGCGCCGACTTCGAGAATGCTAGCTTGCAAGAAACTAAAATGCCCGATGGCAAAATTCACCCTTAATTGCAGCAAATACAGCAATCTGCTGTGTCATCATTTGTCAACTTATTTTGATTCTTTCCGCTCTCTCTTTCTCTTTCTCTGTGTCCTCTGTGGCCTCTGTGGTTCATAAAAAAAAACCGCCGCCTGACTGACAGGCGGCGGTTTTTTTAAGCAACTAACGATCGCCTAAAATTAGTGAGCAGAACCGTTACCATGATACTTGTCAGTATCGTAGAATCCGTTTTTTGTGCCGAAGAACAGACAGCAAACCGTGAAAACTGCTGTCAAGACTGCTAAAACTAACTTAACGTCCATAATTTACCTGCTGTTGTTGAGTGAGTGCAAATACTCAGATTGTAGAATCTTTTTGGCTGGCGCGGCCATCTACCAGCGTAGCGCCAGATTTGCTGGGCTGTACTCTGGTGCGGCAGTTTCCTGACGGCGAGACGATTCGGGGAATGATTGTCGAAACCGAAGCTTACGGCCCGGGAGATCCCGCTTGTCACGCTTACCGAAAGCGCACTTCTCGCAATGAGGTGATGTTCGGGCCTGCGGGTATGAGCTACGTTTACTTAATCTACGGGATGTATCACTGTTTTAACGTGGTGACGGATGCAGAGGGAGTTGCTAGTGCTGTGCTGATTCGAGCTTTGCAGGTAGATGCGGTTCCCCAAGAATTCGCTGCAATTCCTGATAAGAAGCGATCGCGCCTCGCCGCCGGGCCTGGGAAACTGTGTAAGGTACTGGATATCGATCGAACTTTAAGCGGTTCTCCCTTGGGTGCAGGCCAACCACTGCGGTTGGAACACCGGAGCGAGAAGTTTCAGCAAGCTGTGGAGGAGGGTACAATCAATTTTGTGCAAACTACGCGGATCGGGATTTCTCAAGGCATGGATTTGCCTTGGCGCTGGTATGTAGGGAACTCTACGGCTGTGTCACAACTCTAGTAATCTCAAAGGTATCAGTGTAAATTTTGTCGCTTATCTTAGTGAAATTATGGCTTACTCTTCTGAAAATCCGATCGTACAACTCAAAAAATGCCTAAGCCTGGTTCAGGATGTTAGCACTCACACCGAAGCCAACCGGGCCTTCGAGCAATTGTGTGGGATTATCGATGCTGAAAACCCAATGGCCGCGCAACTTTTGGAGATGCTTTGGGAAGAAGCAATTATGGCGAGGCGATCTGCTTTATTTTGGCAGCAAATGAGCGATGTTGAGAAAGATATGGCTAATAGAATGATGGAAAATATGACGCAGATGCGGCAGAATTATTTGCGGTTGATGCAGGAAATGTAAGATTTTGGGAAGGGGGAATTGGGCATCGGGCATGGGGAAATTGAGACTCAACTCTGACGGAGTGACAATCCCGTTCTGCTTGAGCATCTTTTCCCCTGTTTTTTCTAGCTGAGCGAGGAATCAAGGGGTAAAAATAGGTTGTCTTCGATGTGCGATCGCAATTCATCAGGTACTTGAGTGCCACGATTCAAACACTCTATTAGTAACTTATTTATATCACAATAGTGATGTGCTGTTTCTACATTGCAATCATATAAATACAGGTGATCTACTATTTGACGATGCTCGATTATCCAAAATTTTAACTGATCCAGCCATTCACAACCTTGATTCCCCCACCATTCTCTAAGCTTTTCTAATTCTTCATTCGTCACAGGCAGTTGATTTTTAAGTTGTTGAAGCGAGCTAATCAAATTCCAGTTTTCAAGAGAATGAAGGGGAATATTAAAGTAAAGTGCCTTGTCTAATTCCAAATTTAAATTATAAAATTCTTCTGCGTCAAATTCTTTAATATTACACAACGAACACCAATTCGCTAATTGGCTTGCAATGTCAAATGCTAAAACTAGGCGATAATCAAATTCAATATCGCTTACAAGCCTAGACTGGTTGTCGATTTTTAGAATTGAGCTAAGTTGACAATCGATAGTGCAAGTTAACTCAACAATCTTAGTAGTTGAAAAATCATATATACAAGAACTAAAAGCAAGAAATTCACCTGCCATAGAGTAAACGGGAGAAATAATTATACTAGCCATAAAATAAAAAGCTCGAATAGCTATTATTTTATAATCTTTTTTCACGTCAGTTAATTTTTGATTAACCTTAGTTAGCGATGCGTCTAAAAAACCCGAATAACTATCATCTATATTAGATACCCATGATTCAGATTCATCACTCCACCACTGTTCACATTCATCTATTAAATCTTGAACTCCTTGTGTGAATAATCGTATAAATATATCGGTATCTTTCTCCATTTCAAGTGCAAGAAAAAATATCTCGCGCCAGCGAGTTTCTGTAAGGTGAACAAGCAATGTTCTCCAACATTGTTGAGAACTTACTAAGTCTTCAGCAATTAGATACTCTTGAAAAGTTTGATGAGAAAAAGCATATTGTCTCCATCCCTTTTTTACAATAAGACCAGAGAAAACTTCAGTAGTGTATAAAGTTTGAGAACAATTCGCAATAAGTGGCGAAATTTCCGCTTCTTCAAAATAAGACTTGCCCGCCTCAAAGGTTATAGCTGCTATACGTCTTAATAATTTTTTCAATTCCACTACATCTATGTGTAAACGCTCATTAAATTGATTCCATTTTTCTAGTAATAAATCTATTGCTTCTCTGTAAAGCTCAACTCTTTTAGACGGCAAATCTCCTCTTGCTTGAAAAATCAGACAAATTAGATGGAGTAACAGAGGCGTATCGGTCAGTTCTCGGATTCGCTGATTTTCTGGCCGATCCAGCTTTTTAATTAAGTCATTTGCTTTGACCGATCGTTTTGGTTGTGCAATCACTGCAACTTCATCAAACCATTGTTTAATAAAATCGTCTCTCTGAGTTTTTCCAAAATCGGCTACTAAGCAAAAACCAAACTGAGCAAATTTTTTAGATTGATATGCTTGAAACTCCTTTCGACAACTGACTATAAATCGATTGTTGCTATAAATATCAACTAAGTGATTAATTTGTGAATTAACACTACTAATTTTTCCTTCTATAACTTCATCTAAACCATCAACCAAAAACAACAGTCTGCCGTGACTCAGTAAACTTTCAAGTTCTGGTTCTGAAACATTACTACAGCAGTATTTGTTTTGAATGTATCCTAATATATCAATTTCATCGGTACGCTTATTTTCAGCCAAAGTTTCCAGACTTATAAAAATAGGGACTAACTTGGGTTGAAACTCAATTTCATCACAATTAAGTGCAATGTACTGTAGTAATGTAGTTTTACCGGCACCAGGTTTACCTAATACCATCAGCTTTGAATGTCTCAGCACTACTTCATCCCATAATTGCCGTTCGTGACTAAATTCTCCGGCTCCAAAGCCTTGAGCTTCATTTAGTTTAGTCTGAACATACATCCTGCTAAGATTTCCCAGCATAGGAGTATAGGACAGGTTAAATGTGCATAAGTTTGCACACTGGTCTTGGATCGTTTTGTTGAAATGCGATCGCACCTTCTGCACCAGCGCCTCTATATCCTCTGGAGGAGAAGATGCGATCGCCTTCTCACGCTCGACTGCATTAAATACTGGTATTTTGTATCCAGTTTTTTCCAACCATTCAGGAATATCCCGCCAATTTTTTAGGGTACTGAGTGGTTGTTTGGTCAGTTGTTCAACATACCGATATATTGTGCTACACAGGTCAGCTTCCACTCCTCTAGCACTTTTATGTAGCTTTTTAGCCATTTCAGCAGGACTATAACCACAAAGTAATCCACGCAGATGTTTCTTTTCTGTGTCTGTGAGTCCCCGTCTCTTGTGAGGCGCAAACTCTCGCTTGGCAACGGCTAAGTCTTTGTATAACTTTTGCAGATCCCAATTAGTTGCGGGTTCGGCAAATAACTCTTCGGATGAATTTGGAGTGCGTACCATCGTTACCACACGATCAAGTCCCTAACAGATAATCATAACAAACTTCCTAACCTTTGTTTGGAACCGACTAGCTATGCGAGTGCAAAGCTATAGATGTACTGATTCAAAAGTTTAAAAGATATGACGAAACAGCAATCCAACTACCAACAACTGTCTCTTTGCATAGACAAGCCAATCTCCACCTTGATCAAAGACCTCAAAGTGTCTCGTCATCCACTCGTTATCGATGCTACCAACAAACTTGAAGAAGCCCTACGCCTCTTGCAATATATCCAGGATGCTGGAGTAGTCAAATCGACGAAAACAAAAACAGCTATCTACGAACTCCTGACCAAGGTTTAACGAAACTCGCGTTATCTAGTGGGGTGTGCATCTTGCTAGCCCCACTCTATACAGGACTTATGCAGGGAAACTATATATAGTGTCCCTGCATAAATACGAACGCTAATAATTGATCTAAGCTATTTGCCCGATCGCAATTACCAACTTTTCCTACTTCATTAAAGCAGCGCCGCGGTTGTAAAGTTCGCGCGCGTAATCAGTCCAAGTTCCCTGTCCCCAATAGCGGAAACAGCTTGTTTGCACCAACAAATTGTAAAGCAAAGCTTGCTGGTATTCAAACTGCTTGGTAACGGTCGCATCTTGCTGCACCAGCGGGTCGTATTTTTTGTGAAATGCTGCGCTGAGTAGATTCATCGGTTCCAAGACGTTTTCGTAGCCTTTCACCCAACTCAAATCGTTAGTCCAAGAAGCACCATCCATGTGAAAATTATGGTCGGTTTGCTTGAGTTGGGCGATCGCACTTTCGACTTTTTCCGGTGTTGCACTATCTGGATCGACTAGGTGCCAGATTTTGTGCTGGTTAACCCCTTGACAAATCGGATAATCATCAGGATTAACACCAGCCGCTTCAATTATCTCCAAATATTCAGTGCCGTTTAAACCAACAACGCCGGATTTTCCCCCGCCTTGTTCGCGGTTTTCGTGCCAAGCTTTGACAAAAGCGCTGGGAAATTCATTCATCATCACGCCGCCATTTTCCCCATCGGCAATCTGAGTGACTAAAGAAGGAATTGTAATATTGCCAATTTGCTGTTTGTTCCGTCCTTTGGCTTCGTAATAAGGCTGCATTTGACCGACCAATTTCGTATCAGAACCTTGGGTTTTAATCAAAGCAGTGATGCTGATTGTTTCGCCGTGAGAATTGCGGGCAACCAAACGGTTGGGAATATATTTTTGGTCTTGCGACAATCCCGAACCGTCGGGATTTTCTACAGAATGTTCCTGCACCATCAGCCAGCGATAGCCGCATTCTTTCAAAGCTTTGATGTATTCGTAAAGTGTATCTGGGTGATTGGGAAAGTGCATTTCAGGGGGCGAAAAACCTTTAACGCGCTTCAGGGCATCTATGCCAAAAATGGCTGCAAAATGATGTTGCCATGCTTGAATTTGAAGTTTTATATCGGGAATGGGAGTTGAGGGAATGACGGCGTGACTCCACATTGTGCCCAGCCATTCTACGTGAGGTTGATATTGAGGATCGCAGGTAATCCGCTTGAGATTGTCGAAGATATCGTCGCGTCCCATTTGGCGCAATCCCCACAATAAATTGCCCGAATAGTCGAGCATTATTCGCGGGTTGCAGCCTTCGGCAATCAGTTGGGGAATGAATTCTCCCATGCGAGAATAGCACCAAGCAAACACTCCGGCATTGTGATTATCTCCTTGGTTGGGATGTTCAAACATATTCTGGAGATTGCTGATCAGTTCGCCGTTTGCACCTGCAGGAATTGTGGGTTGGTGCATATGGAGGGCGCAGGCGAATCCGGCTTGAATGTTTTCGAGGCGCAGATTTGTGGTAGGTAGAAAGATTGGTTCGTTGCTATTGGCTGCGGCACTGATTTCTGCTTCGGAGCCGCAAATATTGGGTAATCCTGAGTTGATTTCTTGTAAAATGGGTAGGTTGGGAGATTGTGCGATCGCAGGCATAAATTTTTCTCAACAATTGTGGAGGGGCGCTGTCTGCTATTGCTAAGATAGCTATAGCCATCCTAAATCATTTGTAAATTTCTTACTCCCTCCCCTTGATAAGGGGAGGGTTGGGGTGGGGTCAAAAATTTACGGCTCATTTAGGATTGCTATAGATACTTTAACAGTAGGAGAGGATGTCTGCAAAAGATAAATTTCCCAAGATAAGTCCGGGAGCGCGGCAGCCCCAAATCGTGGGTCAAATGTTTAACACATTTCACGTAAATATGCGAGGTATATTATGAAATACGAAATCAAGGTTTTGGAACCAACAGATTTGTGGTACATCCAAAATAATATCAATCCAGAAACGAACAAGTTTTATCATCCCACTAAGAATATTCCCCTCGTTCAGCAAGCGGAAATTAACTTGAATAATTCCGGAGTGATCATTCAAAAAGGCGCGCTGCATTGGTGTATGGGGAAATTGACTTCCGGTGTTTATAAAACGGATAACCGTTTGAAAGATATGTGGGTATCTTTGACTACGGAAATGGACTACAACGCTCCTGTATATCAAGGAAGTGGTACGGTGAAACTGGAACCGAGACAAAAAGGGCATTTCCTGCATTATACGCCGATCGCTCTGTCGGATGGGGAGCAGTGGGAATTTGATGATGGTGTATTTCAGTTTTGTTCGGACAATGTAGTTATCGGTGCTAAAAAACTGAAATTCCGACAAGTGGCGGCTTCTAATGACGGTAGGTGGAGAATTGCTGTTACAGCTTTGCGCGAGCAAACAGCTACTGTTGTAGCAGCTACAAGTTCACCGGCTAAGGTTGTCGAACTCAAACAAGGTGAAACTTTGATAGCTGATTGCGATTTGGTGAAAGGATTTACCAAGGGGATTGAAGAAGATTATCGAAAATTAGGTCATTTTGGCAAAGGCGGTGGAGAGGGTTATGTTTGGTATTATCAGGGGAAAGGTAAATTATTAGTATGTGAAAATGATGCTATGGGTTTGGGTTGAGTTGTTGCATTTTTTTCGATCGGTATGAGAATGATGAGTGGGATTTATGTAAGATAAGGAGGAAGAAAGATCGCACACAAATTTGCAGGCATGAAAGTGTCTGAGATTCTCAAAGGTAAAAAAGGTAGTATAAAACAAGCACAGCTTCCGGCAAATTCGCCAAGTTGGGAAGAATTTAGCGAAATGATATGGGAGCAAATAGAAAGAGGTGCTGAAGAAAATATACCCGGCTTTAAGATGGTTCGCAAATTGTTGAGCGATGGGAGATTTGATAGATGAAAAATAATGGATTTGACCAAGTAATATTATTTTTGCAAAAATTGCAAAAACAGGCTATCGATTACAGTTTAGCGCATCATCGCGATGAAGCTCTGATGGTAATTGTAGCTGTACCTGGGGAACGGTGGGAAATAGAATTTTTGAGTGATGGTTCGGTGGAGGTAGAGAAGTTTGTCAGTAATGGAGAAATTGTTGGAGAAGAAGCTTTGAGTGAGTTATTCGATCGCTATTCGGAACTAGACGAGACAAATGGCGATTTGACTCAAAAGATTGAGTTGACAAATGCGAGAATATGAGTTATGTTTTGCGGAATTTGCGATCGAGTTGCAGCAATGCCGAAACGATATCGCCGATCGCCCAAATCCGTCTCAACATCGGCTTTTGCGGCTATTTTCCCTGTATTCCCAATGGCCTACTTGCTTATTTGGCGAGAAACCATATACTTTGTCATGTTAAGAAAATATCTTTTTGATTCATCAGGAGCGAGAAAAAAAAATGTACATTGTACAAATTGCCTCGGAGTGCGCCCCCGTCATCAAAGCAGGAGGTTTGGGCGACGTAGTTTACGGTTTGAGTCGGGAGTTGCAGAATTCCGGCCACTGCGTCGAGATTATTCTACCCAAGTACGACTGCATGAGGTACGACCACATTTGGGGACTTCACGAAGCCTACCGGGATCTGGCTGTGCCCTGGTACGGCGGCGAAATCCTCTGTGATGTCTTGTGCGGCTGGGTGCACGGGCAGTTGTGTTTTTTCATCGAACCTCGCTCTCAAGATAACTTTTTTAATCGCGGCTGTTATTACGGGTGCAATGACGACAATATGCGGTTTGCATTTTTCAGCAAAGCCGCTTTGGAATTTTTGCTCAGAAGCAATAAGCGTCCCGATGTGATTCACTGTCACGATTGGCAAACTGGTTTGATTCCAGTCATGCTGTTTGAAATTTACAAATATAATTGGATGGAAAATCAGCGAGTCTGCTATACCATTCACAATTTCAAACATCAAGGCATGGGAGGTAGCGATATTTTGAATGCAACGGGTTTGAATCGAGAGGATTATTATTTTGATTACGCTCGCCTCCGAGATAACTTTAACCCTTTTGCCCTCAACTTTATGAAAGGTGGGATTGTTTACTCGAACTTTGTCACCACAGTTTCGCCGCACCATGCTTGGGAAGCTCACCTCGGCGAGTGTGGCTACGGTTTGGGCCACACATTGCATTTATATCAAGATAAGTTTCGCGGGGTGCTCAACGGCATTGATTATGATGTGTGGAATCCCGAAAGCGATCGCTATATTCCGCACCACTACAATCAGAAGGATTTGGCAGGAAAAGCTAAAACTAAAAAAGCTTTGCGCGATCGGCTGTTACTGCGCGATGCTGACAAGCCTATTATTACCTTTATCGGTCGTTTGGACGACCAAAAAGGCGTTCATCTCGTCCACCATGCAATTTATTACTCTCTGAGTAAGGGAGCGCAATTTGTGCTTTTGGGTTCCGCGACGGAAGCGGGAATTAACGCTCATTTCCAGCACGAAAAATACTTTTTAAATGACAATCCAGACTGCCATTTAGAACTAGGTTTTAATGAGGAACTGTCGCACTTAATTTACGCCGGTGGGGATATGATTGTGGTTCCCAGTAATTACGAACCCTGCGGGCTGACTCAGATGATTGGGTTGAGGTACGGTACTGTTCCTGTGGTGCGGGGAGTTGGCGGTTTGGTGAATACTGTGTTCGATCGAGATTACGACACCCGCCACATCCCGGAAGAGCGCAACGGTTACGTGTTTTACCAAACAGACTACTCTGCTTTAGAGTCGGCGCTCGATCGGGCGATCGGATTGTGGTATGACTATCATGATGAATTTGAAAAACTCATGCTTCAAGGCATGAATTGTGACAATTCGTGGAAATATCCAGCTAAAGACTATGTGGAAATTTACGAGCTAATTAGACACAAATAAGCCGTAGGATCTCAGATGCTGCACCATTGTCAAGAACGGGCTCTGGGGCCCGTTCCACAAAGAATGAGTTTTCTCGCTTCACAGGCCGAAAAGCCTGTTCATAAAAGGCTTATTGAGAATGGTGCAACATCTCAGATGAAATTGTTGTGGGGAGTAGGGGTTGGGCGTCCCGCCCGCCCGAAAAATACAACGCAAGATGCCCGACAGCTTATAACCAAGTCTTTTCGGAAAAAAACTGCCGGTTGAGCGAAGTCGAGACCGGATTTCTGACCACGAATTTCTTCATGTGGTACCCGCCACGTGATTTATCCGTGGAATCAATCCAAAATCGAAAATCGAAAATCCTCAAGAAAGAGCATTTATCCGTGGGGTCGCCTCTAAAATCTAAAATCTAAAATCTAAAATCGATTGACCTGCAGTGCGTCAGCCCCAAAATAGTTACGATCTCGATCATCAAATAAGAATTACTTGCATTAATATAGTAAAGCACTGACTATAGATGGCTGTGGATGCACCATCGTGTCAATTACCAGATGAAAAAATCTATCATTATAGAACAATGAGCATTTCTCGGCGTATTTTTCTTGCCAGCGGTACAGCAATGGCTGTCGTGGCCGTGGGGGAACTAAGCAAAAAAGCCCCTGTCGCAGCCCAAACCGGGACTCTCAACCTTTATTCAGCACGTCACTACGATACTGATAATGAGTTGTACCAAAGCTTCACCAAAAAAACTGGGATTAAGGTTAACCTCGTTGAGGCGGATGCTGACCAACTAATTGAACGGATCAGAAGTGAAGGTGCAAATAGCCCTGCTGATGTTTTTATCACGGTGGATGGTGGGCGTTTGTGGCGGGCAAAACAAGCAGGTATTCTGCAACCTGTGTCTTCAACAGTGCTGACATCGGCAATTCCAGCAAGTTTGCGAGATCCTCAAGGTTTCTGGTTTGGTCTATCGCGCCGGGCACGGGTGATTGTTTATAACAAAAGCAAGGTGAACCCTACCCAGTTGTCAACCTATGAGGCGCTGACAGAACCTCGGTGGAAAGGCAAAGTTTTAGTACGATCGTCCACTAATATCTATAATCAATCTCTGGTTGGGGCTATGTTAGCAGCTCATGGAGCTCAAAAAACAGAAGCTTGGGCGCGAGGATTAGTCGCTAATTTTGCGCGTCCTCCAGAGGGAAATGATACAGCGCAAATCAAGGCTGTTGCTGATGGGGTAGGCGATATTGCCATTGTTAATACCTATTATGTAGCTCGCTTAATGAAATCGAAAGATCCAGCAGAAAAAGCGATCGCGGCGAAAGTAGGTGTATTTTTCCCGAACCAGCGCGATCGCGGTACCCACGTCAATATTAGTGGTGGGGGTGTAGTCAAAACCTCCCGTAACAAAGCAGGCGCGACCAAATTCTTGGAACACTTAGCCAGTCGCGAAGCGCAACAAATTTTTGCTAGGAGTAATAATGAATACCCTGTGATTTCAGGTGTGGCGATCGATCCTGTAGTGGCAAGTTTTGGTACATTCAAATCTGACCCTCTCAACCCTGATGTGTATGGGAAAAATAACCCCGAAGCTTTAAAGGTTGCCGATCGGGCCGGATGGAAATAGAGGCTTTTTGAACAAAAAGCTACTCTTTGTGATTCGGCGGTTGAAACCGCCGAATCCCATCAACTTTAATTTTTAATTTTACCATCCGGCATGATAGCGCCTTTCAGGTTTGCCCCTTTCAGGTTTGCCCCAGTCAAATCAGCACTATTTAAGTCTGTTTCACTTAAATTGGCATTACTAAGATTGGCATTATTCAGTTTTGCCCCTCGCAAAAAAGCCCCCTTGAGATTTGCATTACTCAAATCAGCATTTGTGAGATCGGCCGAAAATAAACCTGCTTTTTCCAGAGAAGCACCTTTTAAATTTGCACCTTTGAGATTGACGCTATCGAGTAAGGCTTCATTAAGTTTGACCTTTTCTAGCATTGCACCTTCCAACTTAGCACCATTGAGATTAGCGTTTGTTAAATCCATGTCACTTAACTTGGTATCAGTCAGGTCACATCCTGGACATTGCTTAGTTTTTTGTAATGTTTCGAGGGGACCCGCCGCCTGTTTTTGACATCCAAAGGTGACAAAAATAGTAAGTAGTAACAAGGAAATTGTGCCAGTAGTGCGGGTAAACATTGCTGAATTTTTATTAATCATCTTGATTTTCAAAGGAATAATGGCAACAGTTAACAGTTAACTGTTAACTGTTAACTCTGTTGAAGACTTGCGCGATCGCGCAATTTTCCAACTTAATAAAATCACCGGTAACATCCCCACTAAAACAATTGCCAATGCTGGGCCCGAAGCTTCAGCCAATCGCTCATCTGAGGCAAGTTGATAAGTTCGCACAGCCAAAGTATCAAAGTTAAAAGGTCTAATAATTATAGTAGCAGGTAACTCTTTCATGACATCAACGAATACTAACATCATGGCAGTTAGTAAACCTCCCGTCATCATTGGTGTATGAACTGTAACTAAAGTTTGCATCGGGCTATAACCCAAACTTCTCGCCGCATCATCTAAATTAGGCTTAATTTTGCTCAAACTTGACTCTACCGCATTTAAAGAAACAGCAAGGAAGCGAACTATATAAGCAAATACCAAAGCTGCGATCGTACCGCTTAACAGCAAGCCTGTAGAAATTCCCCAGTTTTCACGCATCCAACTATCAAATAGATTGTCAAATTTTCCAATGGGCACCATAATCCCCACTGCAATCACAGATCCAGGTACAGCATAGCCCATTGCCGCAACTCTCGTTCCTAACTGCACTCCTAAATTAGGGTATAACCGTAAGCCATAAGCCATAATCAAGGCAATAATTACGGCTAAAATAGCTGTCAGGGTTGCCAAGATTAAACTATGACGGGCAAAGATCCAAAAACGTTCATCTAAAGTGAGTTGCCAATTAGCTAAGGTCAACTTTACTAAAAGACTGGCTGGCAATAAAAAACCCAAAAACAGCGGCATTAAACAAGCAATTACCGCTAAAATTTCCCTAATTCCTTTAAGCTGATAAGTCTGTAATTGGCGATAGCGGCTGCTAGCTTGATAATATTTAGTCCGACTGCGCGACCAGCGTTCTAGTAAAATTAAACCGAGAACAAATAATAATAGCAGCGCAGCTAATTGATTGGCTGCAATTCGTTCTCCCATGCCAAACCAAGTCCGATAAATACCTGTGGTGAATGTATCAACTCCAAAATACTGAACAGTGCCATAATCGTTGAGAGTTTCCATCAAAGCCAGTGCTAAACCTGCTACAATTGCGGGTCTTGCCATTGGTAAGGCAACGGTAATAAAACTCCGCCAAGGACTACAGCCCAGGATTCTACTAGCTTCTAGGGTACAAGTTGATTGCTCCAAAAATGCAACTCGTGTTAATAGGTAGACGTAGGGATATAAAACTAATATTAGCATTAATATTGCTCCTGGGAGCGATCGCACGTTAGGAAACCAATAGTCTCCATAACTCCAGCCAAAAATATAACGCACAGCAGTTTGAACTGGGCCGGAAAATTCTAAAAAGTCTGTATAAATATAAGCTAGGACATAAGCTGGGGCCGCTAAGGGTAACAGTAATGCCCATTCAAATACGCGACTAGCCCGAAAGCGACACATTGTTACTAGCCACGCACATCCTACGCCAATCACGACAACACCAAAGCCTACACCGATCATTAACAATAAAGAGTTGATGATATAACGGGTTAAAACTGTATCGGTTAAATGTTGCCATGTATCTTTAGCTTCAAAAAAGATACTGGATAAGACACTGATGACTGGTATGGCGATCGGCAATGCTAAAGCGATAACCGCAAGTGTCCACCCACTAGCGGATAAACCGCGTAAGGTCGATAGCCATTGGATTGTCCTGATTCCTGTTTGCTGTAGTGATTGTTGGGAATTTTTCATCGCTAGTAAATTGTCTAGCTTGCTAGTTTATCAGTCGGTGTAAACATTTGTCAAGTCTTTCTGACAATTTATATCACTAAACTGGTTTATTGTAGAATAGTAAGTTGTTGATTATTTATAGCAATAATGGTTCGACCGATAATTCTGCATTTGGATGGTGTAACAAAACAGTATGCCCAAGCAGCATCACCTGCGGTGGCATCTGTCACCCTGACCTTACATCAAGGAGATATACTGGGGTTGTTGGGGCCATCGGGTTGTGGGAAAACAACGTTGCTGCGGTTAATTGCGGGTTTTGAACAGCTACAAGCAGGGACGATCGCCCTAGCAGGGAAAACTGTAGCCAGTGTTAATATGTCAATGCCGCCGGAACAGCGAGACATTGGTATGGTGTTTCAAGACTATGCACTCTTCCCCCATTTGACAGTCGCGAAAAATGTAGCTTTTGGCTTAACGCATCAAGGAAAAGAGTCAAAGCATCATATTCAGAAAGGTGTCACCGAAGCATTAGCGTTGGTGGGATTAGAAGGGTTGGAAAACCGTTATCCCCATGAATTATCCGGGGGTCAGCAACAGCGAGTGGCCCTGGCCCGTGCGTTAGCCCCTAGACCTGCGATTATTTTACTAGATGAACCATTGAGTAATTTAGATGTACAAGTACGGTTAAGATTGCGTCAGGAAGTCCGCGAGATTCTCAAAGCAACGGGAACCTCTGGTGTATTTGTCACGCACGATCGCGAAGAAGCACTTTCGATTTCCGATTGGGTAGCGGTGATGCGTCAAGGCCAATTAGAACAGTTTGGCACTCCAGAGGAAGTTTATCAAGAACCAGCATCTCGATTTGTGGCTGAGTTTGTGACGCAAGCTAATTTTGTGTCTGCATCGCTGAAGCAGGATTTTTGGGAAACAGAAGTAGGTTGTTTTGCTGTTAAACGAGATTCATGTTCACAAGTTCCCTGTGATGTTTCTACTGAAGGAGAATTGATGATCCGGCAGGAAGACTTGAGTTTATACTTAGATGAAGATTCGGCTGTTGTGGTTTGCGATCGCCAATTTTTAGGTAGAGAAAATCGTTATTGTTTAAAAACACCTTCGGGCGAAAAGTTATATGCACTCACAACCACAGGAAATGTTTTTCCCATTGGTTCTAAAGTTCGGTTATCTTGTGGTGATAATTCTCCCTTAGCTTTCTTTGTCGGTAAGCCTAGGCCATAGTTAATGGCTAATTTCTTTAATAGACCTCTCCGAAAAAGAATCTAAAACCGTTGTCCTATGTAGAAAAGGTTATTTGCAGCCACTCAACAGGAAGGTTACATTTTTTCCCGACAGGTGAATGCGATCGCCTGCAACTCCTTCCAATCACTCGCCCTCTTTCCCTCTCCTCAAGAAATACAGCCACCAGCAAGGCTCAAATCTGATCGCCTGCAATCGCCAATATGCCACCAATCCCGTCAGCAAAAAATTCCCCTCGCTATCCCACCAGCCTCCCCATTGCTGAGTCTGATTTTGATAACTGGCTTCCCATGGGATCAATTGTACTCCTATAAGTTCGATCGGCTACTGAAGGAAACGATATTACAACATAAAAGCCTTTCATCCCGGTGACTTTAGTCTGGGGATGAAAGGCTTTTGCACGTTTTGACCAGCCTTCAATCTGGTTGGTTTGACAGATTTAAGCTAATTTTATTCAAATGAAAGTATGTTAAATTTCGGACTTCTGTCCTTGCGATTCTGGCACAGCAACTTCTGAATCCGGCTGATTCAGAGCCATTTCTAGAGATTTTGCAATCTCGACTGACTCAGGAGTACGCTTAGAAAATCCCCAGACAAACATCAAGACGATACTGGAAACTAGCAGCCATTGCGGAGGAACTAAATCGGGATTAATTACTTTCACCAACAACCGCATTCCCACGAACCCAACTGTGATGTAACCAGCACTTTCTAGGTGAACGAACTCATCCAGCCAGCGGATGAACAACCCGGCCATGAATCGCAGGGCAATAATTCCAATAGTAGCGCCTGTTACGACGATAAAAGTGTTATCAGAAACAGCGATCGCAGTAGTAACGCTATCCAATGAAAACGCTAAATCCGTAAAAGCAATCATGGGAATTGCTTGCCACACAGAGGCAAATCTGGGCCCGTGATGTTCTCCTTCGGAGTCTGTCTCTGAAGTAAAATGTTGGAAAACAAGCCACAGCAGGTAGAGAGCACCAAGCAGTTCAAACTGCCAGTATTGGATCACCCAAGTAGCCGTTAAAATGAGGGCTATCCGCAGTACAAAAGCAATTATCAAACCCAAGTTGAGAGCTCTTTGCTGATCCTTGGCATCTTCCAAACCTTTAGAAATAGACGCCAGGGCGATCGCGTTGTCAGCCGAAAGTACAGCCTCCAAAGCCACCAAAACCAACAATAATAAAAAGCCGTCAACTCCAAAATTGGGTGAAGCGTCGAGAAATTGATCTATCATTAACTATTTTGTGCACCTAAGATTGCCAAGGATCGAGCGCAGCACAAATTACCCGCTCTGTCTAACATTAGTGTCACCTTCACGTGAACTACCAGACGCTGACCACTTCATTGGTACAGCGCTGGCTTCCTGATTCAACGGGGCGGCGCGTCCAACAAAACCGAAGTTTTGCCAGATCGACTTACATCCCCTCCACAGGCAGAAGCGCTAGTTCCTAACGCCAAAATCCGCAAGGCTTCATTTCTAATGTTGAGGGCTGCATTTACATCACGGTCATGATGAGTACCACAATGTTTACAAGTCCATGCCCTAACATCAAGAGTGAGATGCTCAACTTGATTTAGGCAGGCATGACAAGTTTTTGAGCTAGGAAACCATCGATCAATCTCAATGTATTGTTTACCTTCACTTTGGGCCTTGTACTTAAGCATTGTGCAGAACATACCCCAGCCAACATCACTAATGGCTTTGGCTAAATTATGATTCTTGACCATGCCTTTGATATTGAGATTTTCTACTGCAATAACTTGGTTTTCGTTAACTATCTTGCGGGATAGCTTTTGTAGAAAATCTTCCCGGCATCGGGCAATCTTGGAGTGAACTTTTGCCACCGCCCGTCTTGCCTTTTTCCTGTTTTGACTGCCTTTCTTTTTGCGATCGAGCTTTTGTTGTTTACGTTTTAAGTTTCGTTGACGTTTGACGAAATACTTGGGATTGCCGAACTTAGAACCATCACTGGTAATCGCAAAATGAGTTAACCCTACGTCAATGCCAATAGCTTTATCTGCTGGGACTAACTCAGGCTGTTCTTTCCCATCGTCAATCAAAACAGAAACAAAATGTTTACCGTCCGGGTTGCGAGATACGGTAACGGTCTTGATATCGCCCTGAAAATCACGATGTCGCCGACAGAAAACTAAACCAATCTTAGGTAGGTTGATATAGTCACCGTCGAATTTGACATTTTGAGGGTAGCTGATCGACTGCCTGCCATGCTTGGCTTTGAACTTGGGCAGCATCGCCATCTTGTCAAAGAAGTTTTTGTAGGCAGTAGATAAATTCAATGCAACCACCTGCAAGCATTGAGAATAAGGTTCTTTTAACCATTCGTATTCTTTTTTGAGTGCAGGGAGCAAGCCTTGTATGTATGCCCTAGATAGTCCTTTGCCAGTATTCTTGTAAGTTTCTTGACATAGATTCAAAGCATAGTTCCAGAACCATCTCGCACAGCCAAAAGACTTTGCAAGCAAGACATCTTGCTCATCTGTGGGATAAATTCTGTACTTGTAAGCTTTATACATTTATCAAGGTTGCAGAATACCGATAAAATTATCATAGCGCACAAAAAGGATATTGATTCGCTCTCGCTCAATTTATTTTCGGGCTGCGTTTTCATCCCGACGCTCACCTTCGGTAGAGCGCAAGACTTCCCATTCGCATTAGTTAAATCTTAACCTAACGCGGTAGTTCTGTGCGAGGCGATCGTCCCAACAACGTCGGAAGGAAGCAGTCCCAGGAAACAAGGAAAAATTCTCCCCCTCCGACACTCAAAAACAGCGCCACTGCGCCACTGCGCCACTAGGCCACTCCTCCCCGGAGGCAGCATTTGTGTTGCAAGTTGTAACAAATGATTCCCAAAAGCGCCAATTTGTCTCAAATTAGTGAAAGCTCGTCCCCGCGAAAAGGAGTTTTGCGAATATGTCTTTAACAGATACCCAAGTCTACGTAGCGCTCGTAATTGCTTTGATTCCCGGAATCTTGGCTTTCCGGTTGTCAACTGAACTGTACAAATAGTTTCCAGACACCAGTTGCGAACCGCAAAACGCCTGCCTGAGCAGTTAAATCTCTCGCATTACAGATACAGACAATTGCTGCCCCAGTGCAGTAGATTGTTTGTGTTCCGCAAGACGAGACTGCAAGGGCAGGCATTTTTATGGGAAAATTCCGTCTTAAGGCGTCACCTTTGTCTCAACAATTTTGGCTGTCAGCACCCTGACAAACAGCGGCGAGTGTGCGTTAAGCTCAGAATTTGCTCTTGTGAACTCTAAAACGTCAGTCTCAGGTATTTGAAAAAAATTATGCAAGCGATTCAACCCCCCGTTACCCCACTGCGTCCTGTAAAAAACTCCCCTCGGGTTACTCCTCGTCGCAGCAGCCGCCGCCAGCGTTCCTACCCTCACCAAACCCTCGCGGCTGAAACAGGGGTCAAGTTGGCAGTCAACATGGTACTTTCAGTCTGTGCTACTTCTGCTTTGGTTCAGCTTTGGCCTCACTACCGGGCGGTGCAAGAAAAATTGCACGAAATCCAAGCTGAAGTCAATCTTACCCAAGGGCGAGTAAATCAGTCGCGCTCGGACTTTAACCGCTACTTTGACCCTAGTCTTGCTAAAACTGTGATGCAAGAGCAAAGCAACCAAGCTGACCCGCAGCAGCGTCAGGTAATTTTGCAAGAAGCCGAGGTGCCCGAAGCCGAGGAATCAACCCCGCAACCTTAAGGGAACGGCTGTTTTGGGTTTTGATATCACGTCCGATGTGCATCATTCTTGTATGTCATTGGTTCGCACAGCGAAGAATGACAGATGAATCTGTCGGACTTGATATCACTTTTAAATAAAAGAGTTTTTTTGATGATTCTTGTCTGTCGTGGCGAAGCAAACGCAGAGACAGACAGACCTGCGTATTGTCACCTATTGCAATCTCAAAACTTCAAACTCAGGCTTATACTGACTTTGCCAGCACGGTTTTTTCTTTCAGTAGTTGCAGTGCAGCTTGATATTGCAAGTCTGCTGCGGTGCCGATTTGATCGCGCGCGATGGGTTCCAAAGGCACTACGCGATCGGGCGCAATCCCCAGCTTGTTAATATCTTTATGGTTCGGTGTCTCGTACTTAGCAACAGTCACGGCCAACCCAGAACCGTCAGACAAATCAAACAGCGACTGAATCAGTCCTTTGCCAAAAGTCTTTTCTCCTACCAGTTGAGCTCTGCCGTTATCTTGCAGCGCACCCGCCAAAATTTCGCTAGCACTGGCAGTTCCCTTGTTCACCAAAACAATCAGCGGATCGTTAGTTAGGGCTTGTCCAGAGGCTTCAAAACTTCCGAGAATGCCTTGTCTGTTCACCGTGTAGACGATCGTCCCGGAATCGAGCCACAGGCGGGCAATTTCAATCCCTGCTTGCAACAGTCCGCCCGGGTTGTTCCGCAGGTCGAGAATGTAGGCGGCGGCTCCTTGTTTTTCCAAGCGGTCGATCGCGTGAGCGACTTCTTCAGTGGCGTTAGCGCTGAATTGACTCAAGCGAATGTAGCCCACCGGCAAATTTTCCGACCCCGACTGCAATTCGGCGTAAACCGGATTCAGAGCAATGCGATCGCGCACTAGCTCAATGTCCTCAGCAGCGTCCCTTCCCTCGCGCCCCAAGGTGAGGGTGACAGGAGTGCCGATGCGGCCGCGCATTCGAGTTGCAGCCTCGTCTAGGCTCAATTCTGAGGTAGGAGTGCCGTCAATTTTCAGAATGCGATCGAGGGGTTGGATGCCAGCTTTATCCGCCGGTGAGCCGGCCAAAGGAGCCACCACAGTCAGGGTATTTGTCTGGGGGTCGATCGCAATTTGCAGCCCCACACCCGTCAATTCTCCCGAAGTGTTGACCTGCAAACTGCGGTACTGTTCGGGTTTCAGTAGTCGAGTGAAGGGGTCGTCGAGATTCGCCAGCATCCCCTGAATCGCCGTGTAAGTCTGCTGTCTGTCGTTAAGCGGTTGCTTGACAGCTTTTTGGCGAATCGACCACCAGTTTTGAGAGTTAAAGCTGTCGTCCACATAAGAGCGGTTAACAATTCGCCAAGCTTCGCTCAATAGCTGCTGTTCAGGAGTCAGCGCCGCGGCAGGCTGCGCCCACCCACCTAGAACTAGGACGACTTGGAGGCAAAGTACAATAGCAATCTGGAAAACTCGTCTGTGCATGATTTTTCTGTAAAATACCAGTAAGTATTACATTTTATGTATTTTACGTTTGTACGCTCGGAACGCTGTTGCAGATTTAACTCAGATTTGTTTCCCGACGGTCAGTCCCGAAGGCACTCGGATGCTTAGAAGAATCCTCGCCGTTATACGGCGAGGAGTTGTCAACTACAAAATAGCAACTCGTCCAGTCGGTGCCAGCTATGTCCCCACAGAAACCACTAATTCTTGATTTTGCCAAGACAGACGCGATGAAAGTGATTCTCCCGCGCCCCGCAATCCTGTCGAGTCACGGCACAAAGTGGCAAGGAATTCATGTCGAATATCACTCTCAGCCGCCAAACGAATGTCCCGAACACTGTCTCGAACAGCACACGGTTGGCTTGATGCTCAATTCAGCCACACTAAAAGGAACACTGAACGGGAAAAACTGCGGTAGCGAATCGTGGCAAAGTGGGCAGATGTTCATCGCTGCTGCTGGTACTTATTTCCAGTCAGTTGCAGCAGCAGACTATGAATTTATGGCGATCGCTCTTGAACCTACCGACTTCGACAATACAGTTGGCGAATCGATCAATTCAAATTCCATTGAAATTATACCGCAATGGCAAACCCGCGATCCGTTGATTAGCGGAATTGCCTGGGCTCTCAAAACCGAACTGGAATCAGGCGGATTAAACGGTACTCTTTATGTCGATGCACTAAAAAACGCGCTTTCACTGCACATACTGCACCGCTATGGCGCGAAAAAACCGAACCTGCGAGATGTTGGAGGCGGTCTTGACCCCGGTCAATTGCAATTAGTTATTCATTACATTAATGAATTCATAAACCGAGATTTGCACTTAAGTGAACTTGCTAATTTAGTGAACATTAGTTCTTATCATTTCAGCCGTATGTTTAAACAATCGACTGGATTAACCCCCCATCAGTACGTGACCCAGTGCCGAATTGAAAAAGCAAAACAGTTGTTGAAAAAACCGAAGTTATCAATAAAATATATCTCCCAGCAAGTGGGATTTCACGACCAAAGTCACTTTAGTAAGACATTCTGCAAAATTGTCGGTTTGACTCCTAAGCAATATCGCGATCGGCTTTAACAAAACTCAAGCCTCTGTCACATTAAAAGCAGTTTGTAGTTGCAAAGTATTTTCGCATAGGGCTTGCGGGGGTTCAGAAACCGGGTTTTTTAGCCGATCGGGAAACCTGTGTATTTTGGTACAAAACCCGGTTTCTTTGGTATCTAGGCGTAAGTTTTGTCGTATAAAAACCCCAGCCCGCCGGCGCTGTTACAATTCTTCATCAAATAGGGATAAATTCCGCAAGAAAATTATATTTTTCGCAAGTTTTCCGCAAGAATTTACAATACAGCAGAGCTGGTGCTTTTGTAGACTTGCTCGCATCACATAAACCCGAAGTATCAGCTAGGTAAATTAATCATGTCTACTTTCAGTATTGGTACCAAGTTTCCTGCCGGCACAAGTCCCCAATCCCTCAGTGCCGAAAACTGTAATAACGATAACATCCCAGACTTAAACATCCCAGACTTAGGGATCGCCCCAACGGCTGTTTCCCTAAAGTCAATGACTCAGCTTTCCTCAAAAGCGATCGCATTTATCGATGCTGCCGTCCCCGACCCTCAAACCTTAATCGACGGCGTTATCCCTGAAACCGAAGTAATTCAATTAGAGTCAAACCGCAACGGCCTGGAACAAATTGCCGAAGCTTTGCAGGGAAGGAAATTTTCAGTAATTCACATTATTGCCCACGGGCAACCCGGTTGCGTGCAACTGGGGAACGTTGAATTGAGTTGGAAAAATTTGAGCGATCGCGCCAGTAATTTCGTGCAAGCAGTCCAAGGATGGGCGCGATCGCTGACAGCAAATGCCGAAATTATGATCTACGGCTGCAATGTTGGCCAAGGAAATATAGGCAAAGCATTTGTAAACAGCCTGAGTCAACTAACAGGGGCAAGTGTTGCTGCTTCTGAGAATCTGACAGGTTGTGCAGAAGGTGGCGGCGACTGGGAATTGGCAGTGACAGCGGGGACAATTAAAGCTGGCATTGCATTTGGGCCAGAAGCGATCGCAGCTTACGGCCACGTTCTCAATACGTTTAAACAAACACCTACTGGCTTGACAACAGGAAATCTCCCTACAGCTATTGTTAGCCAGGACTTGAACGGAGATGGTGTTCTCGATTTAGCCGTAGCTAACAGAAGTTCTGACAGTGTGTCGATCTTGTTGGGAACAGGTCAAGGTAATTTTGGAACTGCTACTAACTTGACCTTGGGGAGTGGAGGATCTCCCAGCGGTATTGTTGCGGGCAATTTTAATGGGGATACGCTTCCCGATTTAGCTGTATCGGTAGCAATTGGCGGCGATATAGGAGGAGGGGCTTATGTCTTTTTAGGAACAGGGCAAGGCAACTTTAGCAATCCTAACAACTTTGGCCCTGGGATCACTAAAGAGGCGATCGCTGCGGGAGATTTTAATCAAGACACCTTCGCTGACTTAGTTGTGGCAGAAGAGAACCAAGTTTCTATTGCTTTAGGCAATAATCAAGGAACTTTTGGTGAGTTTAACAATGTGGGGACTGCAATCAGCCCCTTAGCGATCGCGATCGGAGATTTTAACGGCGACAACAATCTCGATGTCGCTGCCACTAACGGGAATCCGGCTAACAGCGTTTCTATTTTTTTCGGTACGGGTCAAGGCACTTTTGGCAATCCAACCAACTTGAGTGTCGGCACAAGTCCCAGCGCGATCGCCGTTGGAGATTTTAACGCTGACGGCAGATCCGATCTGGCTGTAACCGCAGGCCAGAACGTATCAATTTTATCAGGGACAGGTCAAGGCACTTTTAGCAATCCTGCTAACTTTAATGTTGGGTCAGGTCCTAATGATATTGCAGTTGGTGATTTCAACGCTGACGGTCAACCGGATTTAGCTGTAGCGAACGCCGCTTCTAATAATGTTTCAATTTTAACTGGAACCGGTCAAGGAACCTTTAACGGGCCATTTAATTATAATACCGGGGGACTCACTCCGAGCGCGATCGCGGTTGGAGATTTTAACTCTGATACCAGACCAGATATTGCTGTCGCCAATACCAACAGTAACAGAGTTTCAATTCTGTTGAATGTGCTATTGAAAGCAAGTTTTGCTAATTCTGCCTACAGCAGCCTTGAAGGAGACGCAGATGCGACTGTTAATATTCCTGTGACACTCGAAGACGGTTTACGATTTACAGACTTGATTGTACCGATCGCAACTGTCTTGCCCGTTCCTCCTGCTACCTCACGAGCGACTCAAGATTCTGACTATGCTCTTTCTACTAATACTCTCACTTTTCCCGCAGGTAGCGGCAGTTTGACTCAAAATATAGCTGTCACTATCAAACCAGACAACCTTGCAGAAATAGATGAAGCAGTTGTCTTGAGTTTTGGTACGAGTCCGGGAGGAGGAGGGTTTGGAGGTACAATCTCTGAAACAACCCTAACAATTCCTGCTAACGATCCGATTATTTACACAGTTGGTGCTAGTGCTGGTACTGTTCCTGAAGGCAACGCCGGCACAAATCCACTGATATTTACTGTTAGTCGCAGTGGCGGTACTGATACAGCAGGGACTGTCGATTATGCAATTGGTGGCACTGCAACCAACGGCAGCGATTACAACAATATCGGCGGCACTTCGGGCGCAGCAAGTACGACTGGTCTGATTAATTTTGCCTCTGGCGAAACATCGAAAACTGTCACCCTCGATGTGTTGGGTGATGATAGCGTTGAACCAGACGAAACTATTACCGTCACTCTATCAAATCCCGTCACATTGCCTGATGGCGGTCTTCCCGGCGGCAGTTCGACAATTGGTACTGCTAGTGCGACAACTACTATTACTAATGACGACACTGCTGGAATTGCCGTCAATCCCGCTAGCGGATTAATTACAACAGAAGCAGGAGGAACAGCAACATTTACTGTCCAACTCAACTCTGAACCAACTGCTAACGTGACTGTTGGCTTAAGCAGTTCCAATGTTGCCGAGGGAACAGTTTCTACACCCTCGCTGACATTCACTCCCGCCAATTGGAGTGCGCCCCAAACAGTAACAGTAACAGGCGTTGACGACAATATTGCTGACGGCAATCAAACTTACAATATTGTCACCGCTGCGGCTGTTAGTACAGACAGCAATTACAGCAATTTCAGTGCTGCCGATGTCAGCATTACGAATAGCGACGACGAAACTGCAGGCATTACCGTTAATCCCACAGCAGGATTAACTACAACAGAAGCTGGAGGTACGGCAAATTTCAGTGTTGTCCTCAACACTCAACCTACGGCACCTGTTACGGTAGCTTTAAGCAGTTCCAATCCTGCGGAGGGAACAGTTTCTACTAATACCTTAAGTTTCACTCCCAATAACTGGAATCAGGCGCAGACGGTAACGGTGACAGGTGTTGGCGACAATATTGCTGACGGCGATATTGCTTACACTATTGTCACTGAGGCTGCTGTTAGTACAGACAGCAATTACAGCAATTTCAGTGCTGCCGATGTCAGCGTTACTAACAGCGACAGCGATACTGTCGGCGTTACCGTTAATCCCGCCAGTACCACAGCAGCAGAAGGCGGTGCAACGGGAATTTATACACTTCAGCTAAATTCGCAGCCAACAGCGCCGGTAACAGTCAGCTTTGACGGGGGGAATCAAATAAGTGCGATCGCCCCCATTAGTTTCGACGCTGCTAATTGGAATATTGCCCAAACTGTAACTGTGATTGCGACGGATGACACAGTTATAGAAGGTACTCACAGTGGCACAATCAATCACGCGGTAACAAGTAACGACGCGAAATATAGCGGAATTGCGATCGCGCCTGTTACTGTCGCCATTACTGATAACGAAACTACGCCAACACCAACACCGCCAACACCAACACCGCCAACACCAACACCGCCAACACCACCGACACCAACACCAACACCGCCAACACCACCGACACCAACTCCGCCAACACCAACACCGCCAACACCAACACCGCCAACACCACCGACACCAACTCCGCCAACACCAACTCCAACACCAACTCCACCGACACCAACTCCACCAACTCCACCGACACCAACTCCACCAACACCAACACCAACACCAACTCCACCAACACCAACTCCACCAACACCGCCAACACCAACACCAACTCCACCAACACCAACTCCAACTCCACCAACGCCAACTCCACCAACGCCAACTCCACTACCGCCAGTAATCATGCCGCCGACGATACCTGCTGGCATTACTGTCGATCCGACATCAGGATTAGTCACCACAGAAGCGGGAGGTAAAGCAACATTTACAGTCAAACTAAATACTCCGCCAACTGCTGATGTCAGAATTGATTTAGAAAGTTCCAATCCAGCAGAAGGCATAGTTTCTCCACCCTCGCTGAACTTCAACTTTGCTAATTGGAATCAAACGCAAACGGTGACGGTAACTGGTGTTGATGACAAGGTTGTTGACGGTGATAAAACTTACAGCATTGTTACCAAACCTTCTGTCAGCAACGATCGCAATTATTCCGGTTTAAATGCAGCAGATGCGATCGTTACCAGCACGGATAATACTGCTGCTGGCAAACGCAATTCTTTATTGATTCCCCTAACACCGGGGCAAGTTGTCGCAGAACCAGACCTTGATGACCCTACTGTTAAACGCCAGCGGTTATCAAATGTAAATTTTGGTCTCATAGATGACCCGCAGCAGGATTTTGACGAGGGGCCGCTCAACATTAACTTATTTAACGATACATCTTTTGATGTAATCTTCGATCAGGTAACATCCTCATCCAATGGAGAAAGTTGGGTGCGTATCGGTCGTATTCAAGGTGCTTTAGATGACAGTGAAGTCATCTTAACTAATAGCAAAAAAGATGGCGTTGCGATCGGCAATATCAGGTACAAAGACAAATTTTACCAAATTCGCTACGCCGGTAACGGTCTGCACAGCATTCGAGAAATCGACCAAGCAGCTTTTCCCGACGTTCATCAAGACAGCGATGCAGTTCCCGTTCCCAGCGACAGTTTTGCTGACCTTCCAGACAGCAGCCCAGATTTGACCGGTGACGACCCCGCAGTAATAGATGTCATGGTCGTTTATACCGCAGCAGCCAAAGATGCTGAGGGAGGTACTGATGCCATGAATACCTTGATTGACCTGGCTGAATCTGAAACAAATTTAGGTTATGAAAACAGTGGCGTCAATCACCGGATACGGATAGTACACAGACAGGAAATAGACTACACAGAAAGTGGCAATGCCAGCACAGATTTAAACAGGCTTCGCAATACTTCCGATGGTTTTATAGACGAAGTTCACCAACTGCGGAATACCTATTCGGCCGACATGGTGAGCTTATTTGTTGATAGCTTAGACTACGGCGGTATAGGTTACTTAATGACAGATCCTAGCTATGGGTTTGCAAATTCAGCCTTTACTGTAGTCAAGAGGAATAATGCAGCAGGATCTTACACCTTTGCCCACGAACTAGGGCATAACCAAGGTGCTCATCATAATGAACAAAATGCAAGCAGTGCTGGCGCTTATCCCTATGCTTACGGCTATCGGGATACCACCGATCCAATCACTTTCCGCACCATCATGTCTTACCAGACCCGCCGTCCCGATCCTCCCATTACGCGGATCAATCGCTGGTCCAATCCCGATCGCACTTATCTCGGCGAACCCACAGGAACGAGTTCCACAGATAATGCTCGGACGCTGAATAATACTGCTATTTATGCTGCTAATTGGCGGCACTCAAACGATAATCTTGAGAATGCTAAAACTGTCACGGGTAGTTCTTTTTCCTCAACTGGTTTAAATGTCAACGGCACTAAACAAACAGGAGAATTAAACCATGCAGGTAACAGCGGCGGTAAATCTATTTGGTGGTCTTGGACAGCCCCAAGTTCTGGCGCGGTAACAGTTTCTACGGCCGGCAGTTCCTTCGATACTTTGTTGGGAGTTTACACTGGCGGTTCTGTTTCTAGTTTAACAACTGTTGCTAGCAATAATAACGACCCTGCTGGAGGTCAAACCAGTCGAGTCAATTTTACTGCTACTGCGGGTACGACTTACAAAATAGCAGTAGATGGCTTCGGCGGATCGTCAGGTTATATTAATCTGAATCTGAGTCCTGGTGTCAACCGCCCGCCTGTTTTAAACATTCCGTTCCGCGAACAAGGTTTGCGTTTGCAACCGGGTGCGAGTCCTCAATTGCAGTTTACTTTTCAAAACAACACTTTCACTGACCCCGATCCGGGCGATACGCTGACTTACACTGCTGATTGGTATGAAAATGTCACCAATTTCGAGTGGCGAAATGTCAGCGGCGGACGATCGCCAATCCCGACAAGTTGGAGTCGCATTAGCCCCTTACCAACTGGCATGACTTTCGATCCTGCCAGTCGCACTTTCAGGGTTGATGATAGCTTGCAGCGCAATCGCAACTACTGGATTCGAGTAACAGCAAGGGATGCTGCTGGTGCATCGGATATAGCATTTTTCGATCTTTATAATCGAGGTCGAGGTTCTGTTATTGACGGCTACATCGCTGGGGCTACAGTTTTCTTAGACGCTAACAAAAATGGCGAACTTGATGCTAGCGAACCCTCTGCAACAACTGGCCCAAAAGGTGAATACGAACTCGATATTTCCTTGGAAAATTTTGACAAAAATCGCAACGGCGAACTCGATCCGGAAGAAGGCAATATTGTGGCTTTTGGTGGCATTGATACGGCAACTGGTTTGCCTTTGGAAACGCCTGTCACTGCCCCGCCTTACGCTACAGTTGTCACCCTGTTAACCAGTTTAGTAGCGGATTTAATTGACAAGGGAATTGAGAGCGATCGCGCCGAATCTCTCGTCAAATCTGCTCTTTCAATTCCCGCTAATGTTGACATCACTGACTTAGATCCGATCGCAGCTACCGAAAACGCGATCGCGGGTGGAGTAGAAACTTTGACTGCAATGGTCAAGGTACAAAACGTCATTACCCAAACTGCTGCTTTAATAGACGGTGGGTCGATTCTGGATAATACCGACACCGTAAAAGCAGTTGTAAGTGCGATCGTTCAACAAATTCAATCGGGGACAACTCTCAATCTGGGCGATGCCAACCAGTTAGCAACAATTGTCGATCGCGCCGCCACAGCAGCGCAACAATTTGACTCGGATTTAAACACTCAGCAATTGTTGCAAATTGCCCCCGATGCAGCTAAGGTAATGGCCGAAGCAAATCAGCGCATTGACCAAGTTGTATCCAACACTGCAACAGCTTCAATTAACCGAGAAGTTGCCCGCGTGCAAAAAGTAGCCCTAGGCGCAACCTCTGAAGACTTAAAAGCAGTCGGTACAGGTACGAAATCGATCGCCCAAGTTATTGCCGAAAATACTGGTACTGCGTTAGATACCACAATTCAACAAACGACATTGCCCGATACACCTGCCGTTGCGGTGATTGAAGGAGAAATAGATGCGATCGCAGCTAACTCCAATCTCACGGGTACTGACGGCGACGACAGCCTCTCCGGCGACAGCGGCAGCGATACAATGGCCGGCCAACGCGGCAATGATACTCTCAGCGGTTTGGGCGGCAACGACTGGATACACGGCAATCAAGGCAATGATTCCCTCGACGGTGGCGACAGCAATGACACTGTTTACGGGGGCAAAGAAAGCGATAATTTGTTCGGCAATAATGGGGAAGATATCCTATTTGGAAATCGCGGTCAAGATAGCTTGAGTGGAGGTGAAGGCAATGACAGTCTTTACGGCGGTCAAGCTAGCGATATTCTCCTCGGCGGTAACGGATCAGATTTTCTCAGCGGTGAAAACGGCGATGACAGTTTGATAGGAGGAAATGGGAGCGATCGCTTCTTAATTTCAGCCAATTCTGGCAGCGATATCATTTTTGATTTTGAAGCCGGTATCGACTTCCTAGCACTTGCCGACAATTTAACCTTCTCGCAACTTTCTCTTATCCCTAGCAACAGTGCAACTTTAATCAGCTTGACAGAAACTGGTGAAATTTTAGCTGCTATCAATGGCGTGACAGCTAACCAAATTAGCATCGCCAATTTCATTTAAAATATTAGGGACACAGGATTTGCCTGTGTCCCTGAAATTCGTTCAACAATCACGGATGGTGCAACCGGAATCGCTCTAATTCATCGGCGTTAATCTGTGTTTATCTGCCATCATCTGCGGTAAAAAAAAGAGAATGTATTAACCGCCCCGGACAAGGGATGGACGCTGATTCACGCAGATGTCGAGAAGAGAGATAGGAATAATTCCGATGCTAAGAGACTTGATATCAGGACTAAAATCTTTACAAAATCCCAAATTCAAAATTGAGTGGACGGGAAGAAGCCAAAATCTAAAATTGAGTGACTGTAATTGTGAAATAGTTTTCAGGAGGACAAGTTTATGGTAGTTATATGCGGTGACAATTTCGATAATTTGCTAGCCGGTGAAATTGGCGATGATTCCCTGTGCGGGCTGGGAGGCAATGATACTCTATCTGGTTTGGGTGGTAATGACACTTTAGATGGCGGAGAAGGAAATGATAGTCTCGCAGGTGGAGTCGGTAGCGATCGCCTTTTGGGCTACTCTGGTAACGACAGTCTCAGCGGTGGCGAAGGCGATGACAAAATTGAAGGAGGTGTTGGGAATGATCTTCTTGAGGGTGGCGAAGGCGCTGATTTAATCAGAGGAGAAAACAATAACGACAGTATCTTGGGAGGGGCTGGCAATGACTGTCTTTACGGCGGTCAAGGCAATGATACGGCGATCGGAGGAGATGGAGACGATCGCTTGTTTGGTGGCAGCAACAACGACTTGCTAATGGGCGGCAAAGGTAACGATCGCCTGTTGGGAGAAAGTGGGAACGACACTGTAAGAGGTGACTTAGATAATGACTACATTAACGGCAATGCAGGAGACGATTTGCTTGAGGGAAATGAAGGCAGCGACACCCTGATTGGCGGGCCGGGTAAGGACATCATATTGGGTTACAGCTTTTCATCAATAGGAGAACAAATCGATTATTTAATCGGGCAAAGTGAAGCTGACGTATTTGTTCTCGGTTCGTCAAATGCCCGCCCTTACCTCTTCTATGGCGGTGAAGGTCGCCATGCCGTTATTGAGGATTTTAACCGGGTCGAAGGTGACAAAATTCAAGTCGTTGGTTTCGTACAAGATCGTAATGGTCCTAACTTCTTCTCTTACCGATTTGAATCTTATGATGACGGTATCACACGGGGAACTCGGATATTTGTCGGATCGGATTTAATCGCCGACGTTAAAAATGTTACAGATGTGAGTCTATCCGATTGCGCGATCGTTTCGACTGGATTTACACCGCCATCGCGAGACTTTCCATCCTTCCCGTCTCTTCCTGAAATTCCCTTCCCGATACCGCCGCGTCCCACTCCTTTCTCGCCAATACTGCCAGTTTTTGTGGAAAGTTTGCTTTCTTTTCAATTGTGATAGGACTTTACGGATGGGGGCAATCACCGGCTTTTTTTACGGAAATACGCAGGTTGCCGCCAGCAGATTTTGTTAGTAAAGACTGCAGTCCTGACTACAAAACAAGATTCGATTGTACGATCGAGCCGGTTCGGGTTACTCGATCGACAATGAGGGCGTTTGGGCCCAAAAGGTAAAGTTTTACGATCGAGATGAAATTTGGCCTCTCCCGGCAAACCGGTTTCCGGCTCGGACTGCTTTCTGTAGCTCAGCCCTACCCGCATAGTAGCTTGGGCGGATGTTGAGATTCCCAAAAAAGCCTTTTAAGTGTCCAAAAAGCGATCGGGGGCGTGAAAATTGCACGGCAATTATGTTACATTTTTTATCACAGTCTGGAATTCGATCGGGCAACGCCAGCGAGTAGGGACAAGCCACCGCTTAGTTTCCCAGGGCTTGCAGGCGATCGCACAAGAGAGTTCCTTTCGTCAGCTCCAAATTTAAAAAATAGCCTCAGGCATTTGCTAGTAAAAGCAAGCTGCTCGGCGCGGGGCGACAAAAAACCTTGTGGCTGCTGCCCTGAACCTCAACCACAGCAATATTCTTTTAGGAATTCTGGCTCCATGTTTTCTAAACAAATCACCGACTCAAAAACCTACCAGTGGTTTGAGGAACGCCTGGAAATTCAGGCGCTCGCCGATGACATCACTACAAAGTATGTACCCCCGCACGTCAATATTTTCTACTGCTTGGGCGGAATTACTTTAGTTTGCTTTCTGATCCAGTTTGCCACCGGCTTCGCCATGACTTTCTATTACCGTCCGACGGTAGCAGAAGCTTTTTCTTCAGTGCAATACCTGATGAATGAAGTCAACTTCGGCTGGCTGATCCGCTCCATCCACCGCTGGTCTGCCAGCATGATGGTACTGATGATGATTTTGCACACCTTCCGGGTTTATCTGACAGGCGGCTTCAAAAAGCCCCGCGAGTTAACCTGGGTGACAGGAGTAATCTTGGCAGTCATCACTGTTTCTTTCGGCGTGACCGGCTATTCGCTGCCTTGGGATCAAATCGGTTACTGGGCGGTTAAAATCGTTTCGGGCGTCCCCGAAGCCATCCCGTTTGTCGGTTCTTTGATGGTTGAACTGCTGCGTGGCGGTGTCAGCGTCGGTCAAGGCACTTTGACTCGCTACTACAGCTTGCACACTTTTGTGTTGCCTTGGCTGATTGTAGTGTTCATGCTGGCTCACTTCTTGATGATTCGCAAGCAAGGTATCTCTGGCCCGTTGTAAGTTTTGAGTTGTGGGGGCGGTATTTTTTTTGCCCCCCCGCTGAATTGTGAGTTGAAAATTCAGAATTCATCACTCAAGATATTTATTTACGGCTAATACTTCCTGCGATCGCCCCGCTGATTCAGACTAACGAATACAGCGGAATCCCAGGCTCGGGTAAAACTAAAAGGAGAACACTCTCACTATGTCTATTATCAAAAAACCAGATTTGAGCGATCCCGCGCTCCGCGCTAAGCTCGCTAAGGGCATGGGTCACAACTATTACGGCGAACCAGCTTGGCCTAATGACTTGCTCTACGTTTTCCCTATAGTAATCATGGGAACGTTTGCTCTTTGCGTCGGTTTGGCTGTACTCGACCCGGCTTTGGTTGGAGAACCGGCTGATCCTTTTGCTACTCCGCTGGAAATTCTGCCGGAATGGTATTTGTGGCCTGTGTTCCAACTCCTGCGGGTTTTGCCTAACAAATTGTTGGGTATTGCTTGCATGGCTGCTGTTCCCCTTGGCTTGATTTTGATTCCGTTCATCGAAAGCGTTAACAAGTTTCAAAATCCGTTCCGCCGCCCTGTTGCTACTACAGTTTTCCTGTTGGGAACTGCGGTAACTCTGTGGTTGGG
This sequence comes from Microcoleus sp. T3_D1, assembly GCF_036700405.1. NCBI lineage: Bacteria > Bacillati > Cyanobacteriota > Cyanophyceae > Oscillatoriales > Microcoleaceae > Microcoleus > Microcoleus sp. T3_D1. Next base: position 64,273 of record NZ_JAUBOV010000003.1, on the reverse strand, counting down.
TATTGGTGCTATTTTCCCGATCGACAAATCTTTCACACTGGGTCTTTTCTAAGATTTAAGTTTGCTTGATATTGACGCCTGCGGGTTTCCTGTAAAGTGCTTTTGTACTGCTGGGAAACTTTAGCGGGCGTCATTTTATTTTAGATTTTAGATTTTAGATTTTAGATTTTAGAATTGGGGATTGCATTTGATTTTAGATTTTAGATTGAAGAATTGGGGATTGGGGATTGGAAATTTCAATTGATTGAATAATTTAAGAAGTGAAGAATTGGGGAGTGGGGATTGGGGATTTTTAGCTCTATTATTTAATAATACTCAGTAATGAATTATCTGATTTTATTCAATTAAATTCAGAAGCATACAGAAGCCTAAAATATTATATCTAAATATATAAGCACAAACAAAACTATAGTATTTTGTAGGGGCGAGTTCCTGTAAATATCTACGGTTAGGTGTGGCTCTCAGAGATTGGGGCTAATACTTTAGATGCAGAAAGTATATCTACTTACCAGCAATCGTTAAAAATTTCACTCAATCTCCGGGACAAGGCTAGATTTGGGCGCAGACATATTCAGTAAAACTATATCTATATTGCCACTGCGTTTACAAATAAAAATGGCTATAGTTATACTTACTTATTTGGGCAATTAAGTGGGATTCAATACCCGCTCAATTGCCACTCAATACCCTCTTGCTGCTAAATGCAAAGCGGGTTATGGCGAGTGGATCTCGGAGGAATTATGATGAACCTAAATTTAGATACTATTTTCTCATCGCTGATGAACCCGGCCCTGAATGAGTTTCAGGCTTGGGCTTTGCAAAACCCGGAAGAAAGTCTCAGCAAAACGATGCTACCGGTGATCGCCCTGATTGAGGGTTTGATTGCCAACGAACCCACGTATTTGCCAGTAAAACGGCAGGCTTTCGGAGCCAATTTTTGCTGCGCGGGGCAAGTCGTGATGTCCGAGTTTGCAACGCTGGAAAAAGCACTCACATCGCCCCAGGCGCGCGGCTGGCGGCTGGGTACTATTGTACTCGATCCCGATCGCGCGCCCAACCAAGATGTCGGCGGTAGGAACCTTTTCCTGCTGTCTTTGTCCGATCGCGCCACTGATGCTAGCAGCAACCACGCAGCATTCCGAAGCTGTATGCAGAAGTATCTCTTCAACAGTGCCACAACGGATCGCCAGGGAGACGAAATCGCGCGACGGTTGCTCACGACGCTAGCAGCCGATTATACCGAAATGCCACACGGTGCGGGGGGAGCGTTTTTTACCGATGTCAAGCGCGGTTGGAAGAGATTTTTAGTCCGATACCTGCACTACGTCATCTTTGGGCTCAACCCAGACGACGAGGAGTCGATCGAACTCCTCACCGAATTACATTACATCCGCCACAGCCCACTGCACTACTTCGCCGTCATCGGGAACCTGCTGCAAAGCCTGAACCTGTTTGGACACGGGGATTTGTCCACTCTAATCGAGCGTGCAGCGACTATCTATGAAAATTCCCCAGCCTTAGCCGACTTCGAGGAGAGCTCGGAAAACAACGGCATGACTAAGCGGGAATTGGCGAAGCTGATGACATCGATTATGGGTATAGCGGGACTCCAAGGCCCCCTGCAGCTAGGCTACACGGCAATGGGATATCACCCTCTCCCCGCCTATAAAGGACAGCAGACGGCCGAAATTAACCCGACTGATTTTTGGGATCGGCTCGATTTGGACGATCGCCAGTCGATCGAGCTGTTCCTCCTGGAATGCGCGCGCCTCGGGGCCCCCGTCATTGCCACGCACCGAGTCGCGACAGAGCCTTTCACCGCAACGGTAGCGGGCAAAGAGCGCACCTTCCCTGCCGGAACCAAGGTACTGATACCGCTCAGTTTGGGGCTGCTAGACGAGAGTTTCTGGGGCTCTACGGTATACGAATTCAACGCTAAGCGGGAGAATCTGTGCCCTTTTCATATGGGATTTCATTCCGTGGGCGATCGGAGTGCGGGACGGATTTGCCCCGGTAAAGACATCGCACTCAAGATGCTGGTGGATGTTGTGAGTACGGTAGGCAAAGTGCGGCGAGCCTCAGAGCCTAACTTGGGGCGGTAATCAATCCAAAAGCTCGCATCAGACAGCGGTTGAAACTGAGATATTACACAATTCTCAAGAACAGGCTTTCCGGCCTGTTCCACAAAGAATTAATTGCTTGTGGGGAGTAGGGGTTGGGCATCCTGCCCGCACATAAAAGCCTTATTGAGAATGGTGCAAGATGTGAGTTGAAACCGCACGCCACACAAACTATCGATCGCTCGACTCAGAAATCAAGGGGGGATCTAATAGGAAACCAAAGCACAACTATTTTGACGATAAATAATACCATGTTAATCGAACAAAAGCAACTAAAAGACATCGCTAATTGGATGAAAGTAGAACATCCAGCGGAGTTACCTGAAGTCCTGCAAGGTATCTTTTTTAGGGACGGGAATGTTGTACCAGACGATTGTCTGACGATGTATAGTTCAGACTGGAAGGGTGACGAACGGACGTTATTGCTGCGCGTTTTTGACCAGGAATTTCAAAGGTGGTACCCGCCACGTGATTTATCCGTGGAATCAATCCAAAATCGAAAATCAAAAATCCTCAAGGCCCCGCATTTATCCGTGGGGTCGCCTCTAAAATCTAAAATCTAAAATCTAAAATCGATTGACCCTGTTATCTGGACATTTCATTCATCAATGGCGGGACGGATGTTAATTTATTTAGTCAAATTTTCTCGCTTCAGCTACTTGTTCCGATTCTCGGATGCAACTTTGCAGCACGGGCACATTACGCCGATAGTGTTTGGATGGTGTGTACCGCCGTGGCTGGTAGATTTTTTGCTCGATATCCGAACACTCCGAATGGAGATATCTGGCATCGCACAAACTCGTTTTTCGGCAGACCTGCTGAGAGCGGATATATACTCCGCAAGGTTGTAGACAAAGATGGCAATTACACCTCAGCGTTTCCAGATATGCTGTCTAAAGTGGAGAGTGATTGTTTAATCATTGCCAAAGAGTGAAACTATTTAGGAAAACTATAGCATTCCTTGCAGGGGTCGTAAATTTTTTACCCCACCCCAACCCTCCCCTTAGTAAGGGGAGGGAGTAAGAAATTCACAAATGATTTAGGATTGCTATACAACACCCGCTTAATTAGGCGGGTTTTGTCGATCGAAGTGGCGGGAATCGTCGCCTTCATGGCATCATAGAAACTTGTCCCTCACATAATTGAAATAGATGACCGCTCAAAACTCCCCCGTTTCGCCCGTCACCTGGATGGAAGACCGAGTTCTGCTAATTGACCAAAACCGACTGCCGAAAGAATACGGTGTAGTCGAAATTAGTCGCTACGAAGATATGGCTGAGGCGATTAAAACTATGATAGTCCGAGGTGCTCCGGCGATCGGGGTAGCAGCAGCCTACGGGATGTATTTGGGGGCGCGAGAAATCGAAACGGGCGATCGTACCGAATTTCTCGCTAAATTAGAACAAGTTGGCGAGTTATTGCGATCGACTCGTCCCACTGCGGTTAATTTGTTTTGGGCAATATCGCGAATGCTCAAAACTGCCGAGAGAACTAGCGGTTCTGTCGAACAAGTGCAAAAAACTTTGTTAGAAATGGCTAAAACCATTCAAGCAGAAGACTTGCAAACTTGTAAAGATATCGGCGACAAAGGTTTAGAAGTTCTGCCCGCTACACCCGAAAAATTGAACTTACTAACTCACTGCAATGCCGGTGCATTAGCAACTGCCGGCTACGGTACTGCTTTAGGTGTATTTCGTTCTGCTTGGCGAGAAGGAAGACTCGGAAGAGTTTTTGCAGACGAAACTCGGCCCCGTCTCCAAGGTGCCAAACTGACCACTTGGGAATGCGTGCAAGAAGGAATTCCTGTCACATTAATAGCAGACAATATGGCCGCTCACTGCATGAAACTCGGCATGATTCACGCAGTAGTTGTCGGTGCAGACAGAATCGCTGCTAACGGCGACGCCGCCAATAAAATTGGCACTTACAGTTTAGCAATTGTTGCCAAAGCTCACAACGTCCCGTTTTTTGTCGCCGCGCCTCTGTCAACAATTGATTTTGAACTTTCCGACGGTAGCAAAATCCCCATTGAAGAACGCGATCCAGTTGAAATGTATCAAGTTGGAACTACGCGAATTTGTCCTGTGGGAGTCGAATTTTACAATCCCGCTTTTGACGTAACTCCGGCGGAATTAATCTCAGGAATTATTACTGAACACGGCACGGTTGCTCCTGGGGCGTTGAAACAGTTTCAGGCAAAACAATTAGTTTAATTGTATGTTGCTCAACCGCTCATTCCACCTGTTATCTGTGAAATTAAGCAGGATTTATAGCAGCCGCAACTGGCAGCTCAAAGTTGCGCTCGCAGCTCTAACTCTGCCAGTTGTTTTCACTCCGGTCTCGGAAGCTCAAGTTTCACAAACGCTTACAGCGAAGGAATCACAAGCGAAAAACTTTGTGGGTTCGATGAATAAAGCCCAGCAAGTTTACTATGCTGAAAAAGCAGGCTTTACAAGTTCTGTTTCCAATCTATTGGTTTATCTCGGTCTCCAAGTTAAACCTAACTCAGCAAACTACAGCTACTCGATCGGCATGGTGAAAAAAGGTGCTGTATTTAACTACGGAGTATCGAAGCAAGCTAATCTCAAAAGTTTTGTGGGGGGAGTGTTTTTGGTGGCAAACAAGACCCAAACAATCTTGTGTATAAATGCTGCTCCTGGCAAGACTAAACCAGCTAATCCAACTAATACCAAAGGGGTTTTAGCCTGCGGTGCTAATACAGCCAAAGTTACTCAATAAATTATGTCTAATTTACTGGGTAATTTAGCAAATAACTGGATAGTAAATGCAGATTTAGCTAAGCAATTGCTGGAACAAGAAGCTACTCTTCTAGATGCTCGCGCACCCATTTTAAAGTGGTTTTGCCGTCTCCCACCAGCTATTCCCGTAACTTGGCAGGAATTTTCGCGATCGGACTTTCCCCACAAGGGAAAAATTATCGAAAACAACACAGTTTTAACTCAAAAACTGCAAGCAATTGGTATTTGTCAAGACAAACCTGTTATAGTCGTTGCCGATTCCGTGAAAGGGTGGGGCGAAGACGGGCGAATTGTTTGGATGTTGCGGACTTTGGGACACGAAAAAGCAGTTTTTGTCGATGGAGGATATGGGGCTTTAATCAAAGCTGGAATTAATCGAGTAAAAGCTGTAAACAATCCACCGCAAACAGGAGATTTTGTAATATCTCGCCGCTCGAATTGGGAAATTCAGCGGGATGAATTGAAAGCTATTTTAGGAGATGAGAATTTAGTCATTATCGACGCCAGAGAGCCGCGAGAATATGCAGGTAAAACGCCTTACGGAGAACAACGGGGCGGCCACATTCCCGGTGCGGTTCACCTCTATTACAAACAGTTAATGGACAAACAGGGAAAACTGCTGGATCGCGGGGAAATTGTCGCTATTTTACAGGAGAAAGGAGTTTGGCAGTCAACTCAAATTGTGAGTTATTGTAGTGGGGGAATTCGCTCTGCATGGTTGACTTGTGTCTTGACAAATGTGGGATTTAATGCTAAGAATTATGCAGGTTCAATGTGGGAATGGTCGGCTTGGCCGGCAGATAGCTATCCCCTGAAAAAAAATTAAAACTAGCAATTAGAAATTAGTCGTAGGGTATGTCAGTCGTAGGGTGCGTCAGAAGAGAGTCTCTCAATTACCGATAAAAGAAACCTAGCTGACGCACCTTACTAAGCCAATTAGGATCGCGAATTAAATAATTTACACAAGTTTGTGGGGAGTAGGGGTTGGGCACTCTTAGCCCGCCCTTTCTGGACGGGCGGGACGCCCATCCCACAAGAACCATCACGCATTGTAAGTTATTTAATTCTCATTCCTTAGTCCTAGGGTGCGTCAGAAGAGAGTCTCTCAATTACCGACCAAAGAACCCTAGCTGACGCACCCTACTGAAGCCAAAACCCCAATGATTCTAATGGGAATTTAACCTTGACAAACGGGCGGGCTTCAGGTTGAGAATCTCAACCTACTTGTTCGATATACTGAGCGAGATCGTCGCGCAGGCGGCTGAGTTCGGCTTCGGTGGTGACGCGCACGCGATCGTCCCTAACCGTAATCAGCACTTTCGCAGCAAAAGGAGTGGGCCAGATATTCGGGTTGCAGAAAACTTCCAAAAATACATCTCCTGCATACCGATATTCCATCGGTTTTTGGGGAGAAGCTTTAGCGCCAGCGGTTTTGGCTGCTACAGCTTTCAAGCTTTCCATCAAAGCTGCAATTTCGCTTTGCAAATCCCGCGCGGCTTGCGGGGAAAAGCTAAAGGAGACAGAACCTTCGACTAAATTCAGTGTCAGCGGAGAAAGAGACATGGGCAATGAAATTTAACATACTATTGTTAATGATAAAATATACAATAACCTAAAAGAAGTACCAGCCAACTAAATTGGGCGGCGAAAGTGCTATTAATTAAAATTTGTCTCAAGAAGCTAGGCTAAATTAATGAATATAAATCTAGTCGCAAGCTAGATTCAGCAATACTTTTAACCTTTTATGACTTGATAAGCTTTAAACTAGAAACCAGAAAACTTGACGGCCGAGCGAGGAGATTTTATGGTTGCCGATAACCGTTCCGAAGTCCGCAAGGTTTTAATAATTACCTTATTGCTAAATTTGCTGGTGATGGCAATTAAAGCAGCCGTGGGATGGCTGACTGGTTCCCTCAGTTTGCTGGCAGATGCTTTGCACAGCGTCACGGACAGCGCTAATAATATTTTAGGATTGGTAACTAATCATTATGCCAATCCGCAGCCCGATCGCGATCATCCCTACGGACACCAAAAATTTGATGCTCTCGGAGCTCTGGGAATAGCTGTTTTTCTGGGAATTGCCTGTTTTGAAATTCTCAGCGGCGCTGTTCACAGGTTGCTCAAAGGTGGCACAGTTGTCAACATATCGCCAAATGAATTGTGGATATTACTGCTCGTACTGGGGATTAATATTTTTGTCACTTTTTACGAGCGCAGAGTTGGCCAACGTCTCGGTAGCGCGATTTTAGTGGCTGATGCTCAGCACACGATGAGCGATGTTTGGGTGACAATTATGGTGATCGGCGGGTTGATTGGTGTTTGGCAAGGGCAGGTTTGGAATATACCTCAATTACAATCCCTGGATGTGTTTTTGTCTTTTCCTGTGGCTGTTTTGGTATTTAGCAGCGGTTGGAAGGTTTTAAGGGAAAATCTGCCTTGGTTGGTGGATGAAATGGCGATCGCACCGGAAGTTATTCACGCGATCGCGATCGATGTACCGGGGGTTGTCAACTGTCACTCGATCGCCTCCCGTGGCGTTGTAGGGCGTCAAGTATTTATTGAGATGCACATGATTGTGGATGCTGTCGATGTAGAAACAGCTCACCGGATTACAGAAGAAGTAGAAGCCCGTTTGGAAGAACGTTTCAGCCCTGTACGCATCTTAATTCACGTTGAGCCACCAGCTTACGAGTCCGACCAAATTAGCTACGATTCTGAAAAATGAAGGCACAACCAGTGATTTTGAGACGGATACAGGGATTAATTGAAGAATCGGGAAAGTATTTTTACTTACCGCAATTCCTCCAATTTTTTAAATCCTATCAATCGGGTTAGAGCGATCGCACTTAATTTAGTGCTAGTTTTCCACAGGAAAAGGGGGGTTTTCCACAGGAATCGGCAAGTTTTCCACAATAGGTTTGATAATTCTCGAGCAAAAGACTATTGGTATAAGTTGCCAGTTTTTTGGATTTCTACGGCCATTTTCTGTCGCAAGTCCCAAGGTAGCAGAATTTCGACTTCTGAACCCAAAGCTCGCAACCACCTCAGCGGGTAGTAGTCTGTCACTCGGTAAGTGACTTGGTAGTAAGCATCGTCGGTTGGGCGAGACTGGAGGATTTGTAAAAGTGCCGATCGGTGTTCTGGATTGGGAGTATATTGTTTGATTAATGTGGCGGCGCGATCGTACTCTATGGCGGTAAAAGTATTGTGGATGGTGATTCCTTGCATATAACTTTGATGAAAAGTGCGATCGAACCGCAATACCATCAGCGCAGTTTCTTTATAAAAATCGCAGCCCCAAGCTTCCTTTAACATATCGTTAACTGTTTTGGGAGTTGGCAGGTTATTCTCCTGATATTTTTCCTTGAGTAATTGGGGAACCCGAGAATCTTGCCAATCCAAGGATTCTAGACGTTTTGAAATAATGCGATCGAGCCGATATTTGTACCAATTAATTTCACCTCTGGGGGTGCTGCCGTAGGCACACAAATATTTAGCTCGATCCATAAAGTAAATACAAACAGGATAAACAACGCACTCTTTAATCTGATTTTGATGAGCGCTGCGATAAGTTAATAGCAGAGGAGCGATATTTTGAGAATCCCACATTTCCTGCAATTCGCTCTGAAATTGATCGACAGCATCTTGCATGGGACTGGATTCGGGTACGAGATAATCAACGTACAAAAAGACGCGGTGATTATCTTCATCAACTACCTCTTCTGAAAATTGGTCTGCTAATAAAGGCAAACTTGGGTCTAGAAAACTAAACATCCCCAAAGTAGCAGCGAGATAAGCCTGTGTTTTTGGAGTAAAATTGCTGTCTGTATTGGGGTTTTCTGTTGGGCTGGAAAATGGCGGTATTGTGTCAACTCGGCGGTAGTTTTTACTTCTACCCGTCACGCTGGTTAACCGTTGCAGCAAATTCCGACTTACCAAGAAATCGAAGTCATTTTGCAGCGATTTTCGCACCTGAGCGAATAACTTTTCTGCTAATAGCTTGTCTAAATCAGCATCGGTAATCGTAGTTATTTGTTTTTGCAAAGAATGCCGCCACTCGTTTACATATACATTCCATTTTGTCAACCACTGTTGCGTTGTTTTGTTGCAAGCACAATTGGGGTCTGAATAGTTAAGAATATCTTCCTGCTTTTCATCTTTGTAATTTTTGCCAAAGAAAGCTTCGCGCCAATCAGCATAGGTAAAGGGGCTGCTAAGGGCAATATATCCCTCGTCGCTGTACAGCCAACTTACCAAAACCCATAACCTGATGGCGCGGGTGAGATTTTGAATTTGGTCGAGGGTTCCGTTGGCGAAATCCTCTAGGAGTCTGGGGTGTGGCGGATTGCGAAATGTTGGGTTCATGGTGGGTTGAGGGATTTAAATTGTGTTTTATAGCGTAAGGGCGATCGGAAGGGGGTGCTTCCGATAGTATGCAATAATTGGCGTACAAGTTGAGCAAGACGGAGAGACAGGCTTTATGAGTACATCTGAGTTCGACAAGTACAAAGTTGACCACCTGTTTTTGCTGATTGGCGAGAACCCTTTGCCTAACTATGTAGCAGCGAGACTTTTGTTAAATCCAGGAGGTACGCCCTACCTTGTGTATACGACTGGTACAGAGAAGCCAGCCAAGTGTCTGCAAACAATATTGAGTAGGGAACCAATTGGTTTAAAGACAGCTCAACTTGTGCCGCTCAACGATGGCGAAGCTGATGCCTATCAGATTCAAAAGGCAATTCGCTCTAAGCTAGAAACTATCAAGGATGGAAAAATTGGATTGAATTATACGGGCGGTACGAAGGCGATGGCTGTACACGCTTACAGAGCAGTTTTTAGCAAAAAGTCTCCTGATACTGTTTTTAGCTATCTCGATCCGCGCAAGCTAAAGATGTGCATAGACAGCGAGAACACTCCCATCAAACCGATCAAAGTGAAACCAGAAGTGATCCCCGTCGAACTTGCCAAAGTGTTTCAAATACACGGATGGACGTGGCAAGACAAGTCAGATCCTATTGACAAGCCGGAATTACCTGAAGCTGCAAAAGCCTTTGCTGAATTTCATAATAATGGTGATTTAGTGCAACTATGGCGTGATTGGTGTAATGAAGTTTTGCGGAAAGCAGCAAGAGATGAAAAAGATAAAAATAAATGGAAAAAGGAAACTAAGCTAACAGAGATTTCTACTTTGAGCCTTGAGAAACTGAAGTCTAAGGAAAACATCATGAGTACCTTGAGTCATTTAGGAGTTGTGGGTGAAAATTTATCACTTCATGCTATCAAGGAGAAAGGAATCAAAAGCTTAGAATCTGCCTGTAAATGGTTAGACGGCGAATGGTTAGAGCATTATGTTTTACAACAAGTGCAAGAAATTCCTGAAGACTTATCTATTTACGATAGCGCTACTTCATTTTGGATTCGGAATCCAATCGATCCGAAAAATACTAAATTTCAGTTTGATGTTGCCTTCATGCGAGGATATCAGCTATTTGCGATCTCTTGTACAACTATCGCTCGTAAATCTGATTGCAAATCGAAGCTATTTGAAGCTTACATCAGAGCGCGACAACTCGGTGGGGATGAAGCGCGAGTGGCTCTAGTATGTTGTGCTAGCGAAAAAGATGTTAACGCCCTTGAAACAGAAATTGTAAATGTTTTTAATCCGGCTCCCGAAAGTGGGCAAAGAAACCACAAAATCGCCGTATTTGGACGTGATGACCTAATGGATTTAGCGAGCAGGATTGCAGAATGGATTAAGCAAAATGATGAGGATGCAAAATGAAAAAATTTACTGTCACTGTACTAGACACAACAGGAATTCAACCCTACATTTTTGGTAGTAACCGCCTGCGCGAAAATATTGGTGCATCTTACCTAGTTTCTCAGGCAACAGATGACTGGGCTAGAGAAGCTTTACATACCTTCGCGCGCCAAGATATAAATCGCAAAGTTTATGCTTTCAATCCTAAAGATCCTAAAAAGCATCAACCAGATGCCAAACCACGTATTGAAGATGATGGACTAGCTGCTGAATTAGTTTATGCAGGTGGCGGTAATACAGTCTTGCTATTTTCAGACAAGCAATATGCCGTGCAATTTACTCAAATTTTGAGCAAGCGAATCTTAGAAGAAGCACCAGGAATTAATCTTGTAGCTGTTCATCAAGAATTTGATTGGGATAGTCAATCTCTATATGATGTCGTTCAGAATTTGATGAAAAATGACTTGGATGCAAAAAAACGCAGCAGAATACCTTCTGCACCATTGCTGGGTTTGGGTGTGACTGCAACTTGTCGATCGACTCAGTTAGTCGCTGTAGGGATGAGCGAGAATTTTAAGGATGATGAACCCTATCTTATTTCAACAGAGATTGATGCCAAACTCAAAGTTGTTCGTCAAGCTAATGATAAGCTGCAAGAAATGTTTGCCTCTGCTTTAGGTTCCTATGAATTCCCTCTAAGAACAGACGAGATGGGTCGTTCTGAAGCAGATTCCAGCTATTCGGCTGTGATTCATGCTGATGGCAATGGTATGGGTAAACGCTTTCAAAATTTTGGCAAGGATAAGTGTAATCGAGACTACATTATCGCCATGCGGGAACTATCCCACAGCGTCAATCAGGCTGGTATTGATGCGCTGAAAGGAGTGGTAGAGATACTGGTTAAATCAATTAAGGTAGATTCCGAGGGAAAAAGAAAAGTAAAGGGTCAGTTTGAGATCAAAGATAATTACTTGCCCTTCCGTCCTCTAGTCTACGGTGGTGATGACATTACCTTCGTTTGTGATGGAAGATTGGGATTAGAACTCGCGGCAATTTTTTTGCAAGAATTTGAGAAACAGCTAGTTGTAGGCAATGAAAATGGTAAAAATCCTCTCACTGCCTGTGCAGGGATATGTGTTGTTAAGACTCACTATCCCTTTGCACGAGCTTATCAACTAAGCGAAGATTTGTGTCGCAAGGCTAAAGGGTTTGTTAAAGATGAGAAAAAACTTGGTAAAGAAGATTTCTCAGCTTTGGATTGGCATTTAGCAGCCAGTGGCTTAAGCGGGTCAATTTCTGAAATTCGCGATCGCGAATTTCAAGTACCGGCAGGTAATTTGGCAATGCGACCTATCAGTTTAAAACAAGAAATAGATAGCGATTGGCGTACTTGGCAAGGTTTCACCAAAGTAGTCAAGCACTTAAATGAAGATGAAGATTGGAAAGGTCGTCGAAATAAGGTGATTGCTTTACGAGATGTACTGCGTCAAGGAATTGAAGCAACTCAGAATTTTCTCAAAAACTACAGAATAAAGGATGAGCAACTGCCAACTTTCCCAGAATCTAGTGGTCGTAGTGAGAATTTAGCTAAAGATGGTTGGCTAGATAGAGTTTGTGGTTATTTTGATGCCATTGAAGCGATGGACTTTTATATCTCACTGAGGGAAGAATCAAATGCCGATTTACCAAATGAAAATCAAACTGCTGAGTGATACAACTTTTGGACGGGGAGATGGAGTCGCAGGTTTAATTGACCAAGAAGTCGAACACGATTCTTTTGGTTTTCCCTACTTGCGGGGGCGTACTCTCAAGGGATTGCTGAGCGAAGAAGGCGATAACTTAATTGCAATGTTGACTAATCATCGCCCATCTTGGGAAAGAGTTGCTTGCGATTTGTTCGGTACGTTGGGTAGTACCATCGGGACAATGGGTGCAGTTCATGTAGGCGATGCTTGTTTGCCAGAGGATTTACGTCAAGCTGTTGCTTTCCAGATTAAGGATGAAACTTTAACAAAAACAGAGGTACTTGATTCGCTAACAAGTATCCGTCGTCAAACTTCTATAGATCCACAATCTGGTACACCGGATGAGGGGAGTTTGCGTTCATTTCGCGTAGTTTTGCGCGACCTTAGTTTCACGGCTGACTTAATTTTTGAGAAGAGGCCAAGTGATGAAATGCTATCGCTTTTAGCAGTTGGTGCGTTGGCACTCCGACGCTTGGGTAGCGGACGCAATCGAGGTCGGGGTCACGTGCAATGTACGTTACATGATGATGCAAACGGTGATGACATTACGCATCACTATGCTAACTATTTTGCCAAAAAAATTAAGGAGAAAGTTGCATGAAAGCAATTACTTTAACATTACAAACTCAGCAACCAATTCTCGCCACTTCATTTCAAGGCGATCCCAACAGCGATGTATCGTACTCTTACATTCCGGGCAGTATGATTCGCGGTGCAATTATTGGGCGTTACATGAGGCAGCATCACTTGTCCGAACTGGATTTAACCAATAAGGATGTGAAGCGACTTTTCTTTGATGCCAATAGTACCCGCTACTTAAATGCTTATCTTTTGAGTTACGAAAAGCAACCGCAACGCACTCTTCCCCTACCTTTATGTTGGTTCAAGGATAAGGATGCAGAACTTAAGGAGGATTTACCTATAACTGTCTATGATTTCAGTATTGAGAGAGGAGACGATCCAGAAACTCCTAAATCTGTGGGTGAATACTTCTGGACTAAGGAACGGGAAGTTGTCAAATTATACAAGGAAAAGCGGCGGATTAATATTCATAATTTTCGCGATCGCCAAAAAGGACGTTCTACAGATAACCAAGGTGAAATTTTCCGCTACGATGCCCTAGATGCGGGACAAATCTTTCAATCAGTCATTCTCTGCGAAGATGAAGACGTAACAGCAATTCAAGATTTATTAGCAGAACCTAACTTATGGTTAGGAGGTTCTAAAAGTGCTGGATACGGACATACCAAGATTATCGATCCAAAACCTCTTAATGCTTGGAATGAAATTGGAGTTCCTGCAGAAAAACGCGAAGATAATGACGAAGTTTTAAACATTACACTTCTCAGCGACACGCTTTTAAGGGATGAATGCGGTCAACCTGTAGCAGATCCGATGTTAATTAAACAAGCTGTCGAGGAAATGTTAAATATCTCATTGCCTGAACCTAGCAATATTTTTGCTGGTAGCACTTTAATTAGTGGATTTAACCGTAAATGGGGATTGCCTTTACCCCAAGTACCAGCATTGGCAGCAGGAAGTGTGATGGTTTTTGAAGGTATTGAGATTAATGAATCACAAATTCAACAACTTGAAGATCAGGGAATTGGAGAGAGAAGAGAAGATGGTTTTGGTCGAATTGCTGTAAATGGGCTGAAAAATCTTCTTTTTTCAGCCAGTTTAGCGAAGTCATCTGATACATCTAGTTTGCCTCCCTTGAAAGATGAAGCATCAAGGCTTTTGGCTGAACAGATGGCACAAAGATTATTAGAGCAAAAACTAGAGGAGTATCTTCAAAAAAAGGTTGGACCTTTAAGCTTGGATGATGGCATCAGTAACAGCCAACTGTCAAGACTACAATCTGTTGCACGACAAGGGCTTCCCAATGGGGATTGTAGTTTAGTTATCTCGCTGCTAAACAACTTACCATCGAATGCTAAGAGTCAGTTCGATCGCACAAAAATAGGTAATGAATCAGACAAAAAATCCTTCAGGCAACAGCTAGACGAGTGGCTGGGGAATCCGACTGATTGGATTAATGGTATAGAAGTGAAAATTGCTGATGTAGATCGCAAGTTTGATGACGATCGCGCTAGACAAGATAAGCTAGCTGAAAAGTACACGCTGCGGCTGATTATGGCAGTGGCAAAGAAGGCAACTAAGGAGAAAAAATAATGAGTCAAGAACGCCTTAAACGCAATCAGCATCTGATCGCCCAACGCATCATTGTACGGGGTACGTTAATCTTAGATACGCCGACTTGCTTGGGAAGCGGTGATGCAGAGAGTCCAACGGATATCGCATTGCTGAGAGATAGCGTGAGCGACTGTACGCTTTTAACTGGTGCATCGATTGCAGGTGCTTTGCGAAACTACTTGCGGGAGTACCAACACGGATACGGTGTAGAGGAAGAACAAAATGGCGATCGGGCTACTAACTTATTTGGTGGTACTCGTCGCGATCCTGAAGGCGAACAAAGTCCATTAATTATCAATGATGCTATTAGCAGCACTATCCCGACTGTGGAATTAAGAGATGGTGTAGAAATTGAACTCACAACTGGCACAGCCAAACCAGGCCATAAATATGACGTGGAACTGTTAGCGGCAGGAACAGAATTTCCGCTCTACTTTGAATTGCTCATAGAAAAAAATAAAGCTCAGACAGAACAGCAACCATTAATTAATTGTTTAGCATTAGCCTTAGAAGGTTTAGAACGAGGTGAAATCAGTATTGGCATGAAAAAGCGGCGCGGTTTTGGTCGCTGTCATGTCAAAGAGTGGCAGGTTTGGAACTTTCACATGGAAGATCCTGCTCAGCGAATGGTATGGTTAAAGTTTGAACATTGGCATACAGGTTTATTGCCCGATCGCGAAACTTATTCATCAATTGCTACAGCTCTGGGAGTATCATTAGAGAATCAGGATGATAAGCGCGATCGATTCCTCATCCACGCTCAATTCCAATTAGTCGGTTCTCTCCTGATCCGTTCCGGTCAAGATTCAACGGGACGCGCTCCCGATGTTGTACACTTGAAATCTCATCGACCAGGTAAATCAGACTCATTACCAGTATTATCCGGTACGAGTTTAGCTGGAGTATTGCGCCATCGAGCCGAGCGTATTGTTAACACATTGGGCGGTAGTTCCACACTTGTGAAAGAGTTATTTGGTTTTGTTGAAGGGAAGGAAGCCAAATCAAGTCGTTTAGTCGTTCACGAGAAAGTAATTGAAAAGGCTACTGACTTAGTACAAAATAGAATTGCGATCGATCGCTTTACAGGAGGGGCTTATCACGGCGCATTATTTGAGGAACAACCTATCTTTGGTGGTGATGAAACGATTGTCACTATTGAACTAGAGTTACGCAATCCATACAACCATGAAATTGGATTATTGTTACTCTTGCTAAAAGATTTGTGGACAAGCGATTTACCTGTGGGAGGTGAAAGCAGTATTGGCAGAGGACGTTTAAAAGGAATCAAAGCAGACTTAATACATCATCATCCACAAAATCCACAACAATGGGAAATTTCTGAGGAAAATGGAACATTGCACGTTACCGATAAAGCTGACAAAGGGGGATCGGGAGAATCCGTTAGAGATACGCTAGAAGGATTTGTCAAAGAATTGTTGGCACATTTAGGGAAGGAGGTAGAGGTATGAAGGATGCGATGGATTGTTCATCTCAAACTAAACAATTTGTTAATGATGATGAGTTATGCAGTTGGCTAGAGGAGCAAGCCAAGTCTTATCAACTACCTTATTTGTTAGGTCATGCTGAGGATGGGGTAATTTGGGGTCGTTTTGATAATGGAAAGTTGACAACGGCTGAACAAATATTTCACAAGCCTGAATTTAAAGTAGATTTTCCTCAGTTGCGCTTATTGACTTTGCAACAATGTCGTATTTTTGGTCAGAATGGTGAATTGTTGCTTTGGCAGATTAGCGAAAAAAAGTTTAGATGGCGTTTCATCGGGAATCTAGAGGAAGATAAAATCCCAGAAAGTCAGATTCTTTGGGGAACGCATGGAGAGAAGCAGGGTAACTTTACTTTGCTTTGGGATGGTTCCCAAGGACTGAAACACGCCGTACCATTTACTGATATCGAGTTAAAGGGCGATCGCTTAGTCAAACCAGTGCGTTTGCTCGTACACCACTACATAAAATATGACGAAGAAACTGGTTTAGCTCGTATCTATCTCAGCCGTCTTGTCTATCTAACTACTAAGGAGAACGCACTATGAATCCGAAACAGATCAAAAATATTACCGATCCACAACGTATAGCTAAAGCGCCATACAATTTTGTGGAATTACCTGCAAAGGTTGTTGAAGCAGAACCCTTACCGGAGGGCGATCGCTATCATCCAGACCGACATACTGGAAAAATTGAATGCACTTTAACAACTAAATCTCAACTATACACCCGTTGCGGTTGGAGTCCCGAGGATTTTGCTAAATACTCAGAACCTCCCACACATAAAACAAAAGAAGAAAGAGAGCGATGGGAGAAAGACGAAAAAGCAAAGTGGGAAAAGGAAAGACGAGAAATTCTTGCTGCCTTCTTTAGTTACCCTGGCGGTAATCTTGCTGCCATATCTGGTAGTAGTATACGCGGGATGCTGCGAACTCTAGTTGAAATTGTTAGTTTTGGAAAAATAGATCGTGTTTCAGAGCAACAGCGCTTTTTCTTTCGAGCGGTTGCTGCCGATCAAGACGATCCGCTGAAGGAAGAATACAAGAAATATGTCAAACCCAAAAATATTAAAGCTGGGTACTTGGTAGAAAAAGCAGAGGGTTGGTTTATTCGTCCCGCTATGCCTGTTGATGAGGCTCCCTTCGTCTGGGTTAAAGAGGATAAGTTACGGTCAATCTCTGGGTTCATTCCAATGAGCAACCTATCAGATTATAGACCTCGGTATTTTATGAATATTAGTTTTGAAGATATCTATACAAAAAACACTCGTCGGTTTGCGGGGAAAGTCAGTAACAATTGTACAACCTATAAATATCAAGGAGTTGTAGTGACTAGCGGCAATATGCTGGAAGGAGGAAATAATCCAGGCGATCTCAAACGTCAGAATCACTGCATTGTCCGACAACCAGACTCAAACGCTGAAGCTATTCCAATCAGTGAAGATGCAATTCAGGACTATTGCAGTGCTTTAACTCCTTTTCAAAAGCAAGATCCACCATTCGATCAAAATAGAGGTGTTCTAGAAAATGGTCGTTGTATCTTCTACTGTCAACCCCAAGCTGGACAACCAGTAACGCTATTTGGTCAAAGTCCTAACTTTCGGATTCCTTACTCTCCTCAAGGTAATGGCAAAGCTTCAACAGCACGAGATTTTATTCCCGATTTCCTGAAAGATTCTAAAGATAAACCCGCAATCACTGATATAGCTGAAGCTATTTTTGGCTTTGTCCGACGTGACAAGCAACCTGAAGAAATGGAACAAAGTCGTGCTGGTAGAGTGTTTATAAGTGATGGTATCCTGAAGCCAAATCAGGAGGAGATGGTACAGCAAAGCCTGAATCAAGAACCCAAACCTATTCTGTTATCTAGCCCAAAACCTACAACTTTTCAGCATTACCTGGTTCAACCACCAGAAACAGGGGCAAAGAAGAGTCAACTCAAGCACTATGCTAGTAAGCCATCAACTGATACAGAAGCAGGAGAAACTGTTATTCGAGGACATAAGTTGTACTGGCATAAACCTGCTCAGATTGAAGTTCCTAGCGGCGCATCAGATACCCAAACGAGTTTAATTAAACCGATTGATGAAGGTATTCAATTTTCATTTACCATCTACTTTGAGAACTTAAGTCAAGTAGAGATTGGTGCAATACTGTGGGTATTAAAAATTGCAGAAAATGAGAAATACTGCTTTTCTCTAGGTATGGGTAAACCTTTGGGGATGGGTGCTATCAAGGTCAAAATTGATAAGCTTAGGTTTGGCGATCGCACTCAACGCTACAACACATTATTCACCGATCGCAATAGCTGGGAGCATGGAGAGACTAACACTGATTCTGAATCCGAAGAGTGCAGAAAAGCATTTGAGAATTATGTACTGGAGAATATTCACGAAAATGACCATCCAGAGGGACGTAAAGCTACCAGCCTAGATGAGCTTCCGCGAATCGAAATGTTATTGGCAATGTTGCAATGTGAAGGTTTACAAAACTCACTCCATGCTGAGTATATGACGATTGAACCTAACGAGTACAAAGAGCGCAGAGTGCTACCAACTCCGTTACAAATAGCACGAATCGATGATAATCGCAGAGTCGCTCCAACTTTTTCACCAAGTACGCTACCAAGTGTTGTAGTTAAGTCAGAACGGCAAGTGGAAATTGCTAAAGCTGTTAAGTCAAAAAAGTTTGAGATTGGACAAATTTTGGAGGCTACTGTAGCTCGCATCAACAGCAATCACGTAACTTATCATATGTTGGAAGTCTTAAAACTTACGGAGAAGGAGCCTAAAAAAGCAGCTTTATTGAGAGAAGGACAAGCAGTTCATGTAAAGATTACTGCTCTCAAAGAAGATGGGAGTATTAAAAGTGTCAAATGTGCGGATTGAGTGGCTTTCCCATAAAAGCGATCGCACTTCCAAGTTTTTGCACAGAGGCTTTATTTATATCTAAACGGGCGGCTCCTTTCCTAATTTATGTATCACCTTGTTGATACGCTTTAACTATTTTTTCACGAAACTATATCTGAGAACGTTTCATTTTTGGCTCTGATCTACTGAATACCGTGTCCCACAAATGGAATATGCTGGATCATTACAAATACCGATCGCAACTTGGACAACGGTACAACATGGGTGGGAGTTGTGCGGACAAGCTTTACCTTCTAAAATGTTAGAGAAGAAGGCAGGCACGACACGGATTGACACGGATACACGGATTAAGTATTGAGCGTGATTTACTTTAAGTAGCGTGCGTCAGTTAGCATGATTTTTCCTACAAACCAACAATCTCACAACTAACGCATTTTGCAACAAATGATGCCTCAGAATCACACTTTCTATGCTGACTAAGAATCTCCAACCTGACGCACCCTACCACTGTTATCTATCTTTAGAGTGGTGACAGAATTGTGAAGTTTCGCATAATTTGTCGGCTAGGGGATTTTTTAGGACAATGTTCGATATGAAACGTTTAAAATTAAAATCAATGCTGGCGGCGGCGATCGCGATCGCCCTTTGTTTAATTGCGATCGCCAGCTACGCCCAAGCGAACAAGACTTTAACACTGGCGACTTCCCCAGACTACCCGCCCTATGAATTTAAAGATACGGCTGTTAGCGGCAACGAAATCATCGGTTTTGACATCGATATTGCCAAATATATTACTAAAAAATTAGGCTACGAACTGAAAGTAATTGGCATGGATTTTAACGGCTTAATTCCAGCTTTGCAGGCGGAAAGAGCCGATTTTGTGATGGCTGGAATGACTCCCACAGCAGAAAGGAAAAAAAATGTTGATTTTTCTGATCTTTACTACGAAGCTCAAAATACAATTGTCGCCAATAAAGGTAGCAATTTGACCAAAGCTGAAGATTTAGCCGGGAAAAAAGTAGGCGTTCAACTCGGAAGTATTCAGCAGGAAGCTGTGAAAAAAATGGCCGGTGTGCAACTGGCTGCTCTCAATAGGATTCCTGACATCATTCAAGAAATTAAATCGAACCGCATCGCCGCAGGAGTGATCGAGGATACTGTCGCTACGGGTTATGCAGCAGCGAACCCGGACTTGGAATTTAACACAATCCCGAATACTGAAGAAAGCGGTTCGGCGATCGCCTTTCCGAAAGGTTCGAGATTAGTTCCCGAATTCAACCGAGTCCTTCAGCAAATGAAAGCCAGCGGTCAAATTAAGGAACTAGCTACTAAGTGGTTTTCTCGCCCGATTCCGCAAGAACAGGCTCAAGCAAATCAGCCTGCGGTAGCGTCCAAGTTCGGGTTAGATTTTGGCAAAATCTTGCCGAGTTTGCCTTATATTTTGTCCGGGCTTTGGGTAACGCTAACTTTTACCTTGCTGTCGGCATTTCTCGGATTTATCTGGGGAATCGTGCTGTCTCTGTTTAAGATTTCTAGCATTAAACCGCTGTTCTGGTTTGCCACTGCTTACACCTCAATTTTTCGCGGAACGCCGCTAATTTTGCAGTTGACTTTAGTTTATTTTGCAACGCCGCAGCTTACGGGCTATAATATATCGGCGCTGCAAGCTGGCGTGATTACTTTTTTCCTGAATTCTGGGGCTTATATTTCCGAAACAATCCGCGCGGGAATTCAAGCCGTAGATAAAGGTCAAAAAGAAGCCGCAGAATCCCTTGGCGTTCCCTACAAACTGATGATGGGCGATATTATCTTGCCGCAAGCGTTGAAAAATATTTTGCCTTCCTTGGTGAATGAAAGTATTGCTTTGCTGAAGGATTCAGCTTTAGTTTCAGTAATTGGCGTAGAAGACTTGCTGCGCCGCGCTACAATTGTGGGAGCAGAAAAGTATATTTACTTTGAACCTTTGATATTTGTCGGTGCAATTTATTATTTGATGGTGCTTAGTTTAACTTGGGGGGCAAATGTACTCGAACGCAGACTCCAAACTAGCAGTTAAGGTCGATCGCCTGTATAAATCTTTTGGCAATCTGAAGGTTTTGCGCGAGATAACTACTGAGATTCATAAAGGAGAAGTGATTGCCATTATCGGCCCTTCGGGGTGCGGCAAGTCTACTTTTTTGCGGTGTTTGAATTTACTGGAAATTCCGACTTCGGGACACATATACATTGACGGGGTGGATATTACTTTGCCGAAGGCAGATATTCTGAAAATCCGCCAGAAAGTGGGGATGGTGTTTCAGCATTTCCACTTGTTCCCACACATGACTGTGCTGCAAAATGTGATGTATGCGCCTGTAAAGGTGAAGCAGGTGGCTAAGGATGAGGCGCGTCTGAAGGGGTTAGAATTGCTGGAAAAAGTGGGTTTGTCAGATAAGGCAGAGGTTTATCCTTCTAAGCTTTCGGGGGGACAAAAACAGCGGGTGGCGATCGCCCGCTGTTTGGCTATGGAACCGGAAATTTTGTTGATGGACGAACCGACTTCTGCACTCGATCCTGAAATGGTTAAAGAAGTGTTAGATGTGATGAAAGCTTTGACGAAAACGGGAATTACGATGGCGATTGTAACTCACGAAATGGGTTTTGCGCGGGAAGTCGCCCACCGGATTTTGTTTCTCGATGGCGGAAAGGTGGCGGAAGATGTGCCGCCGCAGGAGTTTTTTAGTAACCCGAAGTGCGATCGCGCTAAGCAATTTCTGGAAAAAATGCTTTAATTCATATAAGAATTAGAGTTTTTAACCGCAGAGGACACAGAGGACACAGAGAGAGTTAGAGGAGAAAGAGAAAGTTGCGGTAGGCTGCGTCAGGTTGCAGATGCTCGATCGCCACGGAAAGTATAATAATGTTGATCCGATGATTAACTTGGTAATTCTGTTAGAAAAAGGAGAGAATTCTTTGAATCACCTGGGTATTAAAATCTTTCGGAAAGCGGTCTCTTTCCTGAGCGTGATCTAGAAAGAAAGTCTTGGGATAATAAGCAAGACGGGCTTCCATTTCGCTAATCTTTTCTAATAAGGGTTTGATGCGATCGATTTTGTCGGGATGGCGATGTTGGATGAGAGTCGCAGCATTCCTAAAATGCCGCCCCTCATCCTGCGTCACCAAATGTCCTACGCGAGCAAAGCCGTTCCCATAGTGTTGGTAGAATTCCTTAATATCCCGGTGATAAGACCACACGGAACCCATTTCGTCAAACATTAAACCAACTAGAATGGTGAATTCGTTCTCTATCAGAAACGAGATCGGTTCGAGTTCATGCACCCGACTCTGGTTTTTTTGGTCGATCGCCTCTGGGGACAAACCTGATACCATGTGATAGACCTTACGTAGAGCAACGTAGTGCCGTAATTCGTCTTGCAGCCAAAGTTCGATCGCACTCATGAATTCTAACGAGAACTCCGAACTGCGAGATAGCAGATGCTCGTAGAGTGGCTGACTGTCTCCCTCAGAGAACACATCTCGGCTAAGGAGATCCATAAATCCAGCCTGAATTGTAGGCGCGACTTCGGGAATTTTCAACTCATCGGCAATAAATTCATCTACACTCCACTCACTGCTAAGAATCGGAACTCCTCGGACATCATGAGTTTGTAATTTCATAGTTTTTCTGATTAAAAGTTAAGTATTCACCAGATTATCGCTCACGATATGCGGAACGATTAAGCAATGTCGTCCGGTGATCGGATTGGTATCTCCGCGCAATACGATGCCGGATGGAGTATCGCCAACAACCCAGGAACCTACGACGAAGTGGTAGCCAAAATATTCGGGCAAGGGTTGATAGGACTGAATAATGAATCCTTCGCGATCGTAGCCCATCGCCTCGCGGGCGTGAACGGCTCCGGCAACAAAATCGCCGGTTTCAATAGAAACCCCAACACCTTCTAGACCGACGAGGGGCTTTTTGACGTGCATTTGGGTCAGCAATGCTGTGGATTCGATCGAGATAGTATCTGTGAAGAAAGTCGGTAGCAAGAATTGAGCGTACACTGGGTGGTTGCCAAATAATTCCCACATCCACACCATCGATCCTTTATTGCTTAAAATCTGTTTCCACAGCGGCTCAATGATTTTCACGTCCCCTGCTATCAGGCGCGATGCTAGGGCTTCATCTGCGTTAAAAGATTCGCTTGCGAGTTGCAAATCCAGCCAATCGACGATTTTCCACAGCCGCATGATCCGATTATTGAATTGATCGACAAAAAATCCTTCTTCATCCACGCCTAGATGGTTACGCAATCCTACAAGTTGGGTAAAAAAGCGATCGTTTCCTAATTCTTGATTAATAATTTCGACCAGTTGTCCAGCCATCTCGGTATCTTCTGACAGATGCTCGTCAATTAACAAGCTCAGGCCGAACTGCTTTAAATCATAATGACGACTTAGAGTGCGGAATCGACCCGCAACTTCGTCCCAAAAGTTGTTGAACTGATTGGCATCGTTGGGAAGCGAGCTCAAATCTCGGCTTGGTTTTTTCATGTCATCTAACCACAGCCATTGATAGACTGTTTCTGCACCCAAGAGAGGAGTTTCGCCGTTGATTTCTAGAAGGCTAATTTTTCCATCTTCAGTGACGGCAAGATCGAAACGGGTATAAAGAGACATATCTTCTTCTTCGTAAACCCGATCCCACGAAACCTGAATTGCTTCCCAGAAAGCAGGGGGAATAGCGAGTTTTTCCATCCGATTTTCTAGGCCATCAGCGGTGAAAAACCAGTCCAAAAACTCCCGACACATATCCCAAAGAGCCTCAGTAGCATCCCAGATCCTCGCCTCTTCCTGGCGCGAAAACATCACCCCAAAGGGACGGTGTAAGGCTTCTGCCCAGTAGCGTTGGTTGATGTCTGCAAGAGGCTGACATTGGTAGGCGTTATCTAATACGTGCTGCTGCCAGTTGCGTCGTCGCTGAAACAAAAAGGGATACATGGAGGAAGCGCCTTGCTAGTGGTGTGGAACTCAAGGATCTACAAAAACAGAGAAAAGAACTAGAGAAAAAATAGTTGGGGGATGAATCGCCGCTCAAAAATGCTTCCATCATATCAATTCTGGCTGCGCCGGAATGATATCAAATCCGCGCTTCATCGTCGGGCATAAAGTCGAATCAAGTTGCCAACAAATAATTCGCGCAATTTTCATTTTTTTGACCCCTCCTTCTACAGTCAACAGTCAACAATGATAAGGAGTGCAACCGCAATCGATATCACTTGCCTCCGCTTCCCAAAGGAGCCGTGGAGCGGACAGAAGTACCAAAGCTCCCTCGTCCCTTGATGGTTCCGCGAGCTGCGTGGCCTGGGGGGCGATTTGGGGTGTCGCCACTGGAGGAAAAGTAGGGAGAATCTAGCGGTATGCCCTGTAGGGGACGAGTAATCTGGGTTCTATCTGGAGTTACAATTCCGATGTTGGAGCGGTAAACGGGTTGCACTGGATAAATCCTGTAGGAGCCGCCGTTGACGCCGTTGACCACTGTTGGAGGGGCATCATCATCGACATCATCGGTGAAATAGAAGCCGCCGAACTCTGGTCGCCATCCGGGGGTAGCAACGCTGGAATTCGATACCTGCGAGCAAATGCTTGCTGTGTCTTCTTGGCATTCTGGCTGCGTGCGATACACGGGCGTAATGCGTTCGTATTCCTGCATTGCGTACCGGAACTGGGCCTGACACTGCTCTTTGGTGAACCCGTTGCTTTGGTTCGTCGCATCTACAATACATTGCTGTTCGGATGCGTAGTAGCGTACTTCCTTGGGTTGGCGCAACATTGTATAAGCAAGATAGCCTAATCCACCGATCGCCAGTACACCTGATGTAATTAGAAGGTAACGAATTGTTGTCGTTCGATTGTTGTTATGAGTCATGGCTAACCGGAGGTTAGAGTCATTATTTCAAAGAACCTGGAATGTGATGAATTTGCTGCCAATGAGATGATTGGATTTACACGGTCAGCCAAAGTTCAAGTAATTTACCTAAGTCTGTGAGTTGGCACTCACGACTTTGATTATAGCTTTTACTAGATTGCCCGATTCAGGGATTCCTCGATCGCAGCAAATTATATTCCTCAAATATTTTATTTCAAATTCACCTTTTTTTACTGTGCCGATCGCGCTGGCGATCGAGCTTTGCCAAAGCAGCACCCGAAACATCCGCCAGAATGCTAATTATCCGATACAAAGCCACCGCACTCAGAATTATACCCGTAGAAAAGCGATCGGACAGCAGGGCGATCGCCGTTGCTTCAAATACTCCCATTCCCCCCGGTGCTCCCGGTACGACTAAACCGACAACAAAGGCAAAACAAAAAGCACCGAACAAGTTGGGAATATTGCTAAAGCTCACCGGAGTTAAAGCCATTACCGTTAGCAAAAAACCGCAGCCCCGCAATCCGATAAAACACATTTGTCCGATTAACGGCACTAAAGGATAGCGTTTAATTGGCAAATTAATTTTGCGGCGGGACTTGACATTCGATGTTTTTTTAGCTAGATTGGAGGTAGACTCTGCACGAATATTCAGTTCCTCGCTCGCAGCCTCCCCAGCCTGGGAATTTTCCCCATTGTTCTTGGATAACTTCAACCGCTCTACAAACAGAACGATCGGATTTAAAATGCGGGGATGAATCGCGGTTAAAATAGCAGCACAACCGACAAGCCGCAACCACCAATTGAATTTGTCAAAACAAATCAACCCAATCAAAACGCCCGCAGAAGCCATCAGCAGCGGTTCCAGCAACACGCTAAGAGTAGCAGCTTTCGGGAAAATTCCTGCCTTTTTCGCGTCCAATATTCGACCCCAAAAATGCCAAATATTCCCCGGCAAATACTTGGCAATATTAGTTTTGAGAAAAACTTGAATTGCCCAGGCGGCAGTTACAGGTTGGCGGAATTCCCGCAAAATCAACATCCACACCCAGCCGACGAAAATTAGAGAAAATAAAGTGACGCCAAGGGCGATCGCCAGCAACGGAAAACTTTCCGCTCGAATTTGGATATTCGCGACTTCTCGCCAGTGAGTTAAAAAAGCTTTGGCAATAAATAAAAACGTCCCGCCCAAAATCAAATAGCGCAAATAAGGCTTTAAATGCGATTTTGCGATGTTGAAAAAATTCTGAATTCGATGCAAGTGTTGTTTTCCCATTTTCTGATCCCGATTTTGAATTTGGGATTAAGTTATACTGTTTTAGATTTTATATTTTAGAGGGGCTAAGGCGGAATTGTGGTTAATTTACACGGCATGATATGACGGAATAAATCTGTTTCACCTGAGATGTTGCACCCTTGTCAAGAACGGGCTCTCCGGCCCGTTCCACAATAACTCAACATTTTTGTGGAACAGGCCGAAAAGCCTGTTGGTTCCACAATAACTCAACATTTTTGTGGAACAGGCCGAAAAGCCTGTTGGTTCCACAATAACTCAACATTCTTGTGGAACAGGCATCTTGCCTGTTCCTAAACGGGCTCTCCGGCCCGTTCCACAATAACTCAACATTTTTGTGGAACAGGCCGAAAAGCCTGTTCCTAAACAAGTAATTGAGAAGGGTGGAACATCTCAGTTTAACCTAACCTATGCAAGCCTCTACAGACTGTCTGTAATGCGCGCATTACAGACTATTTAGGGCGTTTTTAACCACAAACTTAAATTTAAAATCTAAAATTTAGATCGATATACCTCGCTAGGAGTACATTTCTATGCCCGGCCCGAGCCCTGACGGTCTTTCCTATCTTTTAGATGATAGCCCCAACAGTTTCGCCTTGACTCCGGGCTTTTTGACTCCTTATCCTAACGGATTTTTTGCCCTCGGCGGCAACGATTTTATTGTCGGTTCGTCGGATGCCGATCGCATCAGTGGCGATAATGGTAACGATCGCATTCTCGGCGGCAGCAATTCCGATACGCTGTTAGGGGGCGCAGACAACGATGTACTTAACGGTGGTGTCAGCAGCGACTTCCTGTTTGGCGATGCCGACAGCGATACCTTGCAGGGAGGTAAGGGAGATGACGCCCTCAACGGTGACTTTGGCAGCGACGTTTTAGTGGGGGATGGGGGCAAAGATACGCTGACAGGGGGTTTGGGCCCTGATACCTTTGTCCTCCGCAGCAACTCCGCAGTCTCCGATCCGGCTGCGGCAGACGTTATTACTGACTTTAACAGTTTTGTGGATTCGATCGGACTGACTGACAATCTTACCGAAGCTGACTTGATTCTCGAAGAAATATCGATCGCCCCCGGTATTTCCAATACATTAATTAAAATTCGCCAATCCAATGCTATTTTAGGCTTGGTAGCCAACGCATCTCCACAAGACCTCGCCAATACATTCATCTCTGCAACTACCGTATTGGGCAACCAACTGGATCAAGCTCGCGATTTAGGCGTTTTGGGCGGCACTCAAACGATCGCAGACTCGCTTAGCAACGCCCGGCCAGACGGCCTTTACCGCTTTACTTTGCCTGCAACTAGCGACTTTAAATTAACTGTCAGCGGTTTGACGGCAGATGTTGATGTTGCTCTAATTAAAGATATTAACGGCGACAATTCTATTGACTTTACCGATATTATTGCTTCTTCTCAACAACCGAATTTATCGCCGGAAGCGATCGACATCAACGGTTTAGCCGCAGGAACTTACTTTATCCGAGTTTATCAATACCAAGGCAGTACAAATTTCTCCCTCAATCTGTCTGCAACCCCTGGAACTGTTTTTACTAACAATGCGAGCAACTTGCAGGGTTTTGACTCTCGTTTTGGGTTCGGTTTGGTGAATGCAGCGGCGGCAGTTGCTAAAGCTAAAGGTACTGCAACTTTTCCTGATGTTCCCGACTTGGGTGGCGACGAGTGGGGCAGAGATTTAATTAAAGCTCCAGAGGTTTGGGCCCAGGGATTGACTGGAGACGGCATTGTGGTGGCAGTTATCGACAGCGGAGTTGACTACAATCACCCGGATTTGACGGGGAATATTTGGAGCAATGCGGGGGAAACCGGTGTTGATGCGATCGGTCGCAATAAAGCTAGCAACGGGGTTGATGATGATAGCAATGGCTTTGTTGACGATTTCCGAGGATGGGATTTTGTCAACAACGATAATGACCCGAGGGATGATAACAATCACGGCACTCATATATCGGGTTTAGTTGCTGCGAAAAAAGATGGGATAGGGATTACGGGAACAGCTCCGACTGCGAAGATTATGCCTTTGAAAATACTCGATCGGGCAGGGGTAGGTAAAATTCGGGATGAAATTAATGCGATTAATTATGCGGTGGCAAATGGAGCGAAGATAATCAATGTGAGTTTGGGCGGTCAACAGTTGAATGCTCAAGAATTGGATGCTATTCGAGCGGCCGAAGCTCAAGGCGCGATCGTGATTTCGGCGGCGGGAAATGATGCTCGCCCACAAGTAGATTATCCGGCTCGGTTTGCCAATGAGGTAGGAATTGCTGTCGGTGGTGTTACCAGAAATGGCTTGTTTGGGGAGTATTCTAACCGGGCGGGTACGGAGACTATTAATTATTTTGTTGCTCCGGGTGGCGACGGTGGTAGGGCGGATTCTAGTGATGTTTATTCAACTGTGCCGCTTTCTCAACCGGGGATTCCCTATCGATATTTTGCCGGTACTTCAATGGGAGTGCCACAAGTATCCGGCGTGATAGCTTTGATGTTGCAAGCTAATCCGAGTCTGAGTCCTGCTGATATTAAGAGGATTCTTGCGGAAACTGCGAATCGAGCGGTTTGAATTCATTGATAATTGGTAATTGGTAATTGGGAATTGGTAATGGGCTTGACATACTGTTACCAGATTTCGTAGGGGCGGGTTGGGAGCATCTCAGTTTTGTAAAAAGCATTTTTTTTATTGTAGTGCGAGCGTCCCCGCTCGCGTATTGTACAATACGCGAGCGGGGACGCTCGCACTGTCAATGCAAAACTGAGATGCTCCCGGCGGGTTTCACCAACAATATCGATTTTCTACTAACAATATACATAAACCCGCCCCCACACAACTAACAATCTACATCAACATTGATTTGTATTGAATGCGAAAAATGTACAAGGGGTTTACCGTGGGATAGGGGCGGGTTTTATAGATTGTTAATTAACCTAAATATTGTTGGTGAAACCCGCCCCTCCCTACAAGCACAATTAAAAATTGGCGGCGTAAGTTAAGTCAAATTGGCGGCACAGGGTGATGCAGCAGTAGGTTGGTCGATCGAATACTAACTCGTAATTCATCTGGCCGTCTATTTTGGTGATCGGCTGCTTTAAGGGGATGCCCTGAATGTCGTATTGGCGGCGTTCTAAGGCACTCCAGTCGATAATTTTAACGTCGATTTGGTTCTGCAACTCAGTTGCGATCAGATATAGGTGCATCTTGTCTTGAACTTTCCCAGTCAGGGGAACTTTTATTAACACTGACTGGGTGACGAGAGGTTTTTGGTCGTTGGGATGCTTCTGGGTGTGGCAGCTTTTGAGTTCTATATCGTAAGGTTCTACCTTGAATTTCTCTCCACTGGCGATCGCAGATGAGTGCAAATCTTTCAGGCACTTTTCTAGGTGAGGAATCAGCCCTAAGTCTGGATCGCACAGCAGTTTACGAATGTTGGAGGTTTCAGTGACTGTCATTTGAGATTTTTGATGTTATTTTTTGATTCTTAATTTCTAGCTTACCACGAAAACAAAACCTATCGAACTCTACTTGCGACATACTTCCAAAAATGCCGTTTGTGGCCAGTATGTCGCAGTGAATAAGACATTTATTTTTTGGGCAGCAAACCCTTGTTTTTGGCCTTAATGTTTGAGATTATTTCTGGGTAATTTTCCACAGATTAAGATCGACATTAGTGTCAGCCGGATCTATTTGATAGTTTTGTTGCTGAATAGCCGATCGCAAAGTAGAGGAGGGTCTGTATAAAAACAACTCATTGAAACCGCCGGGAATTTGCGGGGGTTGGGGTTTTTTCTTTGCCAATTCTCGATTTTTGTAGCAAGAAGTGTAACAGCGGGGTTCTATTAGCAGTTTGACTTTTGGTTCTAGGTAATAACTTAAAGGCATGATATGTGCGATATTGGCATCGCTGATAATTAGGGGATTGCTGGCTTGATTGACAGTCGCAGCTACTTCCACGGCGCGCAACCAACCGCTACCTTTATTCCACCAAATATCTGCTTGAGAACTAACTCCACCGGATATAATACCTGCGGAAAAAACGGCAACTATAACTATTTTCCACAGTTTTTGCTGTTTAAACTTTTCCAAATTGTTACTAATTTTCGCAGACAGCAGGTAAGCCACTGCTATCTGAATTCCCACATAACAAGGAACTAAATATCGCGGATTTGCCGATCGCCTTCCACCCTTGATTATATCAGGCACTGCCAAAAATAAAGCAGTTGTTGCAATTAATAACAATACAATCAACCACACTCGCTTTGGTGTTTGTCGGCATAGATAATAAAGGGCATAGCCGACTAAAGCTAGAATCATGATACCAACTGGAATTACCAAGGCTAGTTGTGTGGCGTTGGCAGTTCCATCGATGCCAATATCAAAAAATGCTATGGTGACGGAACCAACCCACCTGCTGACTAATCTTAAGAAATTTGTTTGTTCTGCCCATACTGTTGTGCTTCTAATTTGATTGAAGTTTTCTAAAGAATTTATCAGGGGAGGGATGGAGGCAATTAATGCTACTACAACTGCTACATAATAGGCAATAAATGTTTTAATATCCCGCCAGTTGGCAAGGATTGCGATGTAGATTGCGTGGGCGGCGGCGACGCAGACAAATAACAAGTGGGTGTAAAATCCCATTGCTGCTGTGACTGCGTACAGTGCCCAGTGAGACACAAGGGCGAGAGCATTTTGATTTTTGTCAGGGCGCGTGGCTCGCAGTAGGGCTGCACTGGATAAAATAGTAGTTAATGTCCACAAACTGTACTGTCTCGCTTCTTGGGCAAACAAGATGTGGTAGGGAGAAATTGCGAACAGTGCGATCGCCATCCACGCTACTGCAGAAGATTCAAATAACTCCCAAGCCAGCCAATAAATTGCGGGAAATACTAGCAGGCTAATCACGGCGGCCAAACTTCTCATTACGGCAACGGAACTGCCGAACCATTGCGCCCAATATCGCGCTAGTATGTAATACAGCGGCGGGTGTTGGGGGTCTTCTGTTGCTAAAGAATGTAGCGTGTCAGTTAAATTGTGTTCTGAATTTATCTGCTGATATTTTTGTAAATCCGAGGGCGAGGTTATTTTCTGGTACGAAATTTCTGTGATTATTTCGGCTTCGGTGTAGCCAGAAACTCTCAAAGAAGTATATGTTTCGTCGAGCCAGTAAAATTTGCGATCGAGATTGGCGAACCGAAATAAAATACCGATGACTAATACAGCGATAATTAAAAATCGCAGCCACTTGTCAAGTGAAGGCTTGTGAGAATTTAGTCGCTCGCGATCTTTCGTAGATTCCATTTTAAACAAACTCAAGTGCGGTTGCTATATAAAACATCATTTATTGACTATTTTGCCTAGGATCATTGCGTCATTTTCTTCATAGATTGTTTGTATTTTATATTGATTACTTTTGTTGGCAATTTTTGTCTTTAATTGTGGAGTAATACTGTACAAAAATATTTCGTTAAAATTTTCTGGAATTTCAACATTATTTTTAGGTGACATTAGTAATAATTTAGCTCTGGGATCGATTTGGTGACTCATACCGAGTAAATTTCCGATCGTATCTACACTATACTCGGGAAACTCTGTTATGATTAATGGCTTAGAAGCTGAGTTGACTGTACGGGCGATCCGGATGTTAATATAAGAGCGGTCTTTATTCCACCAATTATCTGCTGACACATAGAGGCAGCAAGACGCAATTCCAATTGAGAGCAGAACAACTAGAGCTACTCTCCACAGCTTTTGTAATTGGGTTGTAACTTGAACTTGAGTAAAAAGATAAGCAAGAGATATCTGGATTCCTAAATAACAGGGGATCATGTAACGAGTGTTGATAGATCGAATCCCTCCCCTAATTAAGTCCGCGGGGCATAAAATTCCTACTATCACGAACGTTAAGGTCACAACAAACAACCAAACTCGCATTTCGGTTTTACTGACAAGTAAATAAAAAGAATACCCGACCATTATTAAAATCATTAAACTAACTGGCAGAGTAGATATCAAATAGGGTCGTAGCAAATCCCAGTAAATTCCCACATCAAAAAATTGCTTGCTAATGTTCCATACCCAATTTTTCATCAATTCTGAAACAGGTATTCTCAGAGACAGCCAGGAGGTTTTATCAGCGGCACTGCCCGAATTTTTTATAAAAGCTATAATCCAAGGAGACAGAGCAATCAATCCTGCTATGGATGCTAGCAAATAGCCAATTACCGTCTTATTAAACCGGAATTTTTCGATAATTAATACATAGACTCCATGTCCTATTGCAACTATTCCAAATAATAGGTGAGAATAAAATCCAACTACTAATGTTACAGCATAAATTGCCCAACTACTATTAGTTTTTCGACGCATTCCTCGTAGCAAGACCGCGCTTGAGAGTAAAATTAACATGACAAACAAACTGTAAGGTCGAGCTTCCTGAGCATAAACTACCTGAAAAGGCGATACAGCTATTATGGCAACTGCTAACCAAGCTGTCACCGATGACTCAAATAATTCTAAGCATAGCCAATACATACAAGGCAATGCCAGCACGCTAAAAACCGCCGACAAGCTTCTAGTTACTGCGATGGAATCTCCAAACAGTTGCACCCAAAATCTCACTGCTACAAAGTACAGGGGAGTAAGTTGAGCTTCTTCTATTGCCAATCCTTTTACGGTGTCAAAAACGCTTTTATCTGCATTTATCCGCTGATACTTTTGTAGACTTTTTATTTCCTTGATTTGACCGTCACCAAACTCTTGAATAAATTCAGCTTCTGTATAACCGGAAATCCGCAGAGATGTGTAACCTTCGTCTATCCAGTAAACTTTTTTGTCGAGATTGGCGAAACGAAAAAATATACCCATGACTAATATAACTATCATTAAAACTCTCACCCACTTGTCAAGTGAAGGATTGTGAGAATTTAGACGAGTACCATTTTTTCTATATTCCATTTTAAGTAAATTCAATTAGAACAACAGAATAGGTGCACCCGACTTTTTTGAACAATGATAGCATATACCCGACTTCTTTAAGAAGTCGGGTATCAAATCTTAATCAAACGAATTTGAGATTAATCATCCACTCCTTCAATCGGCGCAAAACCCTGCCGCTGAATATTTTCGGTTATTGTGCGGGGTTCGAGGAATTGCAGCAAATAATCCGGGCCGCCAGCTTTAGAACCAACTCCCGAAAGTTTGAAGCCTCCGAAGGGTTGCCGCGATACCACAGCGCCGGTAATTCCGCGATTGATGTACAGGTTTCCGACTTCAAAATCGGATGCGGCTCGATCGATATGCGAAGGCGTGCGAGAATACAATCCGCCAGTTAAAGCAAAATTCGTGCCGTTAGCAATCGCAATCGCTTCGCTGAAATTATGAGCCCGCATCACGGACAAAACCGGGCCGAAAATTTCTTCTTGGGCGATAGTTGCTGTCGGCGATACTTCGGTAACAATGACTGGGCCGACAAAATAACCGGTTTCTGGTGCCGGCATTTCTAAAGCTATTTTAGCTTCGGCGCGACCTTTTTCGATGTATTCGCGGATGCGCGAATGGGCATTTGCATCGATCACAGGGCCGACTTGAGTGCCGGGATTTTCTGCAGGACCGACATTGAGCGATCGCGTCGCTTCTACCAATCTTGCCACAAAATTATCGTACACCGATTCGACCACAATTACTCGCGAACAAGCGGAACATTTTTGGCCGCTGTATCCAAATGCCGAATAAACTACGCCTGCGACTGCTTGGTCTAAATCCGCACTTTCATCGACAATAATTGCATTTTTGCCGCCCATTTCCGCAATTACTCGTTTCAGGTGTTTTTGTCCAGGCTGCAAAATCGCAGCATCGGCATAAATCTGACAGCCAACTTCCTGAGAACCAGTGAAAGTAATCATGTGAACGTCAGGATGTTTCACCATGTAAGCACCGACGGTTGAACCTTTGCAAGGCACGTATTGAAATACGCCTTTGGGGATTCCGGCTTCTAGCAATATTTCTGCTATTTTTGCTGCAATTACTGAGGAAACTTCCGCAGGTTTGAGTAAAGTACAATTTCCAGCAACTAGGGATGCAACTGTCATGCCGACGGGAATTGCGAGGGGGAAATTCCAAGGCGAAATGATTAAAGAAATGCCGCGCGGCTGATAGGTGTAGCGGTTAGTTTCTCCGGGGATGTCGTAATTTTTCCCTTGTTCTAACCGTTCCATTTCGTCGGCGTAGTAGCGGCAAAAATCAATAGCTTCGGAGACTTCGGCATCGCATTCTCTGACGGGTTTGCCGACTTCAAACACCATCCAAGCTGATAGTTCGTGCCGCCGCTGTTCCATCAATTCTGCGGCTTTGCGGAGGACGCCGGCGCGCTGTCGGACGGGGGTTTTTCGCCAACCTGTGAAGGCTGCTTTTGCTGCTTCAAGGGCTTGTTTGGCCTGTTCTTCGGAAATCAATCCGATTGTGCCAACTACTTCTGTGGGATTGGAAGGGTTGAGTGAGTTAACTGTTGCTTCAGTATTTTGGTACTCGCCATTGATTAGCGGTAAATAGGTTTTACCTAAGTTGGCGCGCACTGATTTGATGGCTGTTTCTGCTTGTTGCCGCAATTTGGTATTGGCGTAGTCGGTATCGGCAACGTTGGGAAATACTTTGCTGTAAACTAGCTGGTCATTTCCGTTAGCAACTGGGGCGGCTAACAATTGTTCGATCGGCATTTCTTCGGAACTTTGCCGGATGAAAGAACTGTTGGCGGTATTTTCCAGCAAACGGCGGATCAAATAAGCCATTCCCGGCAGCAAATCGCCGTAGGGGCAGTAGACTCGGACGCGATAACCCCGATCGACCAAAAGCTTAGCCAATTTGTCGCCCATGCCGTACAGCACTTGCATTTCAAAGCGGCGGCGCGGTATATTGAGAGTTTCGGCAATGGCGATCGCCCTCGCTTGCGATCGTACATTATGACTGCCAATAGCTGCATACAAATATTCGTGATTTTCTAACAGCAACTGCGTCATCTGCTCGAAATTGGCATCGGTAGCAACTTTGTCATTGTAGACCGGCTGCGGCCAATCTTTCTGCATCGCTTTGATAGTTTCCTGATCCCAGTAAGCGCCTTTTACCAGACGTACTGTTACCGGATTACCGCGTTTTTTTGCCCAGGAAATCAGGTTTCGCAAATCTTGGGCACTGTCGCGCAAATATGCTTGCAATGTAATTCCAATATCCGTGCGACTGCGAAACTCTTCCTCTAACAATAAGTCTTTGAGAATTGTCAGAGTTAAACTTTTGTAAGCATACTGTTCCATGTCAAAATGAACAGCAGCGCCCAATTCCTTCGCGCGGCGCAGTAACAGGCGAATTCTCTCGCTTACTTTCTCCTCGCTACCTTTAGCATCCAAAGGGTCAAACTGAGAATAAAAAGCCGTTAACTTTACGGATACTTGCACTCGCGGCAGAGTTTCGCCGTCAGCTTTGTCAATTGCATCTACCTGCGGCCAATTCTTCGCTGCCTTCGCCAGTTCCTCCATCAATTCCAAATAGCGGTTAAGATAAATTTCCGCCTCAGTTTCAGTGATGACAGCTTCCCCCAAAAGGTCAACTGTAAAACCCATTTTATCTTTGCGAAGTCGCTCTAAAGTTTTAACTACCTGCTTGATATTTTCCCCAGAAATATACTTGTGCGCCAAAGTTTCCACCGCAGGCGCAACCGTCGTCGCGGCCAATTGTCCAGGAATCGACTCAGCGTTAGTAAAATTGAGCAATTTTTTCAAAGCTTCGGGCAATTCTACCTCTTGGGCCGTCAGGTATTCTTGCAAGTGGCGGGCAATTTCCGGCTTGCTGCGGAGTGCCGGCAAACAGTCGATGAATCGAAACAATTGCACCCGCAGTCCGGGGCTAGCCATCGCCCAATCCATTAGTTTGTCGTCCCAGCGCATTTGGTCTTGCAGTTGACCGAAAAAAGAGCGCTTTTTGTCTTGAGTTGCCTTCAGGATTTCTTTGGCAATTTCCTGGGTTTTTGCTTCGTAGATGTTTTCAGATACTTGTGCGATCATTGGTAATAAGTAATTGGTAATTTGTAATTAGCAACAGGGGGGGTTAGGTATTTTGTAACTACCCCCTGATACAATTATACTTGCTATTTGACTTCAATTTTAACTTGGTAGTTGGCTTGGCGATCGCCTGAAATTTCAATAGTATAATCGCCGCTACTGGCTAGTTGACCTTGCCACTGACCTGTGCTATCAGTAGTACCTAAATTTTCACCGTTAGGAGCAATAATTGCGGCGCTAACTTGACCTTCTTGAACATTTATTGTCATGCTTTGGCCGCTATTGCACTCCAGTAAGTAGCGCCTGGATATGTTGGCTCGCAAACTATTGCTCAGAGTAGTTCCCGTAGCACCGGCTTGAAAGTAAACTCGCTCGGTTACAGGGGTTTCAACCGCAGCGGGAGTTGGAGTTGGAGAAGGCAACGGCAAAGGAGAAGGCAACGGCGAAGCAAGTTGCGGAAGGCCAGACAGAGAGGGGATTTGAGTGGGACGGGGCGACGGAGGGAATGTGGGGGGCCGTCCATTTCCAGGGGCTGGGGGAAGTCCGGGCCGACGGTTGACTGGTGCTGTTGCGACGGTTGGAGGGCTTTCGGGGAGGGGTACGTCAGCGGGTAGTTTGATTTGAAGGTTCGCTCTTTCCTGATACATTCTCCACGCTAGCAAACTGCCGAGACTAAGGACGGAACCGACTAAAATTCCGCTGAGAAAAACTGCTAAAATTTGCCACGAGCGAGCTGGTTTTGGTTCGGGGTGGGCAGTTGGAATTGTTGGAGGCGGATAACTTGCAAGTTGAGTTGTTTCCGGCGCGATATCGGCTGCCACTGGAATTGTTTCGGCTTGGTCGATTGGCGCTGAAATATCTTCGGGGGCGGCAATTTCTGCGGGAGTTTCTGCTGATGCGGAAGTTGAATCAGCCCTGGCAATTTCACTGCGATCGAACTCATCGCTGGCAGGGGAAATTATTTCCGGTTGCTGAGTCAAAATTTGTTTTTTTTCCTGTTCGTCGCTCATGGGGCTAAATTTATTTTACAAATACCGCTTTTAGACATTTTACGTTACTGGTGCGATCGCCTGCACTGAAATTATCTAGCAGAAGGAAGAAGGCACTCTAAGAGAGTTTGACACGGATACACGGATTAATTATCGAGGGTTAGGCAAAAGTTAGAAGGAAGATTGTTCATCTGCATACAAACCTGCCATGATATTAGTCTATATTGTTTAACTTAATCGCTGATTCAATCTCGTCAGGAAATGCTTCAGCATAAGCCCAGGCATTTTTCAAGTCGCTAGCACTAAGATGCGGATAATCTTCTAAAAGTTGAGCATCAGTTGCACCTAATCGACGAGACTCTACCAATCCCCAAACAGAAATTCTAGTCCCTGCAATCCTGGCATTACCGCCGACTACACCGGGAGTTTTTTCAATTCCCTGCCAGGTGTTGGCTAAACTTTGAGCTAATATCTGTATTGCTTGAGCTTTCTCGGGCGGACTCAGGGAAAGCAGTTGCGGTTCTAATTCTTTTAGTGTCATAGTTAATCAGGAGTTTGGCTGCTGGGAAGGTCGTATCTCTATTATAGCGATGGAGCTTTTTACTGGTAAAAATAAACCACCCGACAAAAAAATGGTACTTGTGTGGAACAGGCATCTTGCCTGTTCATAAAAATGGTACTTGTGTGGAACAGGCATCTTGCCTGTTCATAAAAATGGTACTTGTGTGGAACAGGCATCTTGCCTG
>NZ_JAUBOV010000003.1:0-26221 GCF_036700405.1 Microcoleus sp. T3_D1 | reverse complement strand
TTCATAAAAATGGTACTAGGGAGGCGGGTTTAGGAGGTATATTGAGATTTACTGTTGGGTGGGGGCGGGTTTACGAGATTGTTCGTTACAGGCGAGTATTGTTGGTGAACCCGCCCCTACAAATTCCTGATTCACGATTCCCGATTCCCGATTCCCCATGCCCGATTCCCAATTAGTAATTATTAGGCAAAGATTGCCAAAAAGGCCGCTCTTCAGGCTTCCTCACAGTATTCGTCGCCGACTGCACGTTTCCTTTTAATTCTTGATAATACCTATCATCCAAAAAACTAACGCTAACGCCAGCAGGAAGCAGCAGTTGGCGCAATCTTTCTTGAGTGTAATCTACACCGTCAATCATTGGCCCGCGCGGATTTGAAACTAACAACTTGCCGTTAACTGGCACCGAATTGACCATATTTGGCCACCAAGCATAACCGCTGTAGCCAAACATCACCGGAACTTGAATAATTTGATCGTCTCCGAGTAAAAACTCTCTTTTCAACTTCTCTATAATCGGATTAAGTTTCTGATTTTGCAAATAGAGATTGTGTTGAATTAAAGCACGGTTTTTCAAGGCGGCGCTGACAGTTGTTTCAGTGCTCAAACCGCGATTGAGCGTCACATCGCCGTAACCTCTTCCCTCCAATTCTTCCAACAGCTTAACTCCGGCTTCGGGACTGGCGATCGCCATTACATATTGTCCGGGAGTTTGAGTGGGAATAAAATTGATAATTTCATCGACTTGGCGAGTCAAAAGCCAAGAAGTATCAATATCCACTGGCGGCCCTTGAATTCTCTGAGCTTGAATAAAATCAAGTACCTCTGGATTAAAACTAGCATTTCCCGAATTCCCGTAATAAACTCGACCCATTGGGTGTCCGGGAATCGGCGGTGTCACCTGCAAATTGCCGTATCCGTCAGACCACTGACTTACAGGGTCTAAAGAACGAGGATTGCCAATTTTTACTACTTTCAAATCCGGGTTTTGAGTTGATTTAACAGGCGGGTTTTTCTCGGGCTCGCTATTGCTTTTTAGGGCTACATTAAACTGGCGGATTTCCGATTTTTCGGGGAGTTGAACGTATCCGTTTTTCTGGGTATCTTGCATCCAAGTGCGATCGCCCTGGAGAATTTTTACTTTGGCGCCCGTGGGTTCTACTGCTTGTTTTAGTTGCGAGATAAATTCGCTGTTTACCGCGCCTCTGTCGCTGACCTGAACTTCGGTTACTGGTGCTGTATTGGGCGCTATCATCCAAGGACTAACGCCCATTTGGATGGTTGTGGAGGCGATTTCTTGACCGTTGTTTTGGGCAGTTGCTTTGAGATTTACAGTGCCGTTCCAGTTGCGATCTGCAAATTGTTTTGCTTCTACACCTAAAACAATATTCGTGCTGAAAACTAGAGGTTTAGCACCGGATATATCTACAGGTTGCCAGCCGTCGCCCGTCTTCTGAAAAACGCTGATGTGAGGGCTAGCAATGCTGTCAGCCGTGATAAATAACTGAGAGGTTTTGAAGCTTTCAGACATTGTTAAGTTAACTTGAGAAAGCATTGCTGCACGGCGGGGAACCATAACTTTGGTTTGTTTCCAAGTCGGTATCTTGCCGCGATCGTTATTGCGATCGTTAAATGAAATTAGCGCGCCCGTGGACAAAGACCATTGTTCTTTTCCCGCTTCGTCTTGCTGGTTAATTTGGCCATCTCTGTTAGTATCTCCCGCAAAGAAAAAGTTCGACGGGGACGCAGCAGGCGTAACTGGGGCGGGAGTTGG
The DNA here is from genome assembly GCF_036700405.1 of Microcoleus sp. T3_D1. NCBI lineage: Bacteria > Bacillati > Cyanobacteriota > Cyanophyceae > Oscillatoriales > Microcoleaceae > Microcoleus > Microcoleus sp. T3_D1. The sequence continues at coordinate 24,450 of NZ_JAUBOV010000003.1, read as the reverse complement.
TGTTGCAGTTGATTCAGGAGTTGGTTGAGGAGTTGCTTGCTGATTTCTCTCTAACTCTTGTCTTTCAAGTTCTTGTCTGGCTAATTCTTGTCTGGCTAATTCTTGCCTTTCAAGTTCTTGTCTAGCTAACTCTTGTCTAGCTAATTCTTGCCTTTCAAGTTCTTGTCTAGCTAATTCTTGTCTGGCTAATTCTTGCCTTTCAAGTTCTTTACGGGCTAACTCTTGCCTTTCTAATTCTTGCCTTTCAAGTTCTTTCCTGGCTAATTCTTGCCTTTCTAACTCTTGCCTTTCAAGTTCTTTCCTGGCTAATTCTTGCCTTTCAAGTTCTTTCCTGGCTAATTCTTGCTTTTCAAACTCTTGCCTTTCAAGTTCTTTACGAGCCCGGTCTTTTTTCTCTTGCTCTTTTCTCTCTATTTCTCGACGAGCAAATTCTTTTTTCTCTTGCTCTTTGCGGGCTCGCTCTCTTATCTCTTCTTCCTCGGCTCTAATTTTCTCAACAGAACGTGCGACTTGCATTTCATAGGTAGCGACACTGAGGTTTCCTTGATATTCGATGGTTTTGTCGATCGCGCGATCGGCCAAAAAAGAATCGTGAGGAATGAGTCGCAGGGTATTGATAGCCAACTGCCACAGCCGCTGGGACTCTTCCCAGGTAGCAGAAGAAGGATTAGAAGTGCGTCCAATTAAGACTGCTTGGGCGGCTAATTTAGCAGCATCGTCCCAATTATATTTGGCTCTTTCTTCTATTTGAATCTGACTTTGAACGTTTTGGAGTTGCTGCGTCAGAGTTTGGGATTGCTGGCGGTTGATTGCTGATTTCCAAAGTTCACCAGGAAACGGGGCGCTGTCGGAAGTTTTGGCAAGGTTATCTAATTGTACTTTCAGGCGATCGCGCAATTTGTAGAGTTCGGAAAGGGATTGCGGAGTTTCGCCGTCTGGCTGTCGCCCAGAGAGTGCGAGTTGGTAGTTTAGGGAAGGTTGAGCCACTGTTGTGGGGACTGCAACCCAAATAATACCGATGACGACACCGAAACCATTGACGATCGCGATCGCAATATATCGAACCCAGCGCATATAGTTTATCCTCAGACACGCCAATAATTTTACCTAATATTGGGAGCAATTGGGGATTTAATTATAGGGTTTTTGGGGCGGGAAGGGCGAGGGGCTTTTTTTCAGCTTTGGGGACGTATTACTCGAATCAATTTACCTGTGAGATTTTCGACTGTAGAAATAGCTTCATTAATCAGGGTAGCTTGTCTCTCTGTATTCAAATCTTCTTTGCAAATAATGATACCGTTATGGTCAGGTTGCAAACGGTGCAGGTGTCTAAAATCATCCCAATTGCGCGTCAAAACGGCTCGATTGTGGCTAATAGCAAAAGCTAACACATCTTCATCAGGAATCCCCAGTCCACCATTTCCTGCTTCCTGCACTGTCAAAACATCGTGACCAAAAGTTCGCAGTAATTCCACGATTACCAGTGGAAAATTTTCATCTGCATAAAGACGCACCATTTGTTAATCTTCCTCATTTCTAGCGATCGCAGCTTCAATTTCCTCTGGGTGTGCCTCAGCATAAGCCCAAGCATTCGCCAAATCTGCTGCACTCAAATGAGGAAAGTCTTGCAAAATCCGCACATCATTTGCACCCAGAATGCGATAATTTACCAGCGACCAAATAGGTATGCGAGTTTTGGCAATTCTCGCATCGCCGCCGCACACGCCCGGAGTTTTTTCTATTCCTTGCCAAGTATTGCTTAAACTTTGAGCTAATAGCTGTATTGCCTGAGTTTTTTCACCGGGAGTTAAGGCAAGGAGTTGTTTTTCTAATTCTTTCAGTGTCATTTTTTGCTCTCTCAATCATTTTCTCTAATTGCCTGTTCAATTTCCTCTGGGTAAGCATCGGCATAAGCCCAGGCATTTACCAAATCAGCAGCGGTTAAATCGGGAAATGATTGTATAATTATACCATCAGAAGCACCTAAACGTCGATCGCACACCAGTGACCAAACTGGTATGCGAGTATTGCCGATACAAGCATCGCCTCCGCCGCACACACCAGGAGTTTTTTTAATGCCTAGAGAACCGTTGGTTAAAGTTTGAGTTAGGATGCTGATTAGTTTAGCTTTATCAGCGAGATTTAAGGTTAAGACTTGAGTTTCTAATTCTTGTATAGTCATAAGTGCGATCGCCGGAATATATTATCTACATTATATAGGACTTACACGTGGGGGCCAGAAACCGGGTTTTTTACGAAAAGACGCGTTGCTACCGACAGATTAGGTAAAAACCCGGTTTCTTTGTCGGAGTCAGTAAGTCCTGAATCTTACTCTATGGGAAAACCAGGAATCAGTAGATCGATTTCTACCATCAGTTGCATGGTTTCTTTGAGCGCAACCACCACCTTTTGATAGTGCAGTACATCATCAAAGGATAAAGTGCGTTTGGCTTTCTTACGGTCTTTGAGCCATTTGTCTAAAACCTGATAACCCCCAATTTTAAACTCCCAAACTTCGGGGGCGAGGCCTTCAAAATAGCGGGTTTTGTTGATATAAACTCGTTGTTCTGCGGGTTTATAGGTAACTTCGGTAACGGCATTGTCACCATCGCCACTCATTTTAGTAATCAGCTTATTAAGCTTTTTCGATTTCATCAGGTGCAGGTCTACCAATGCCTGACCTTTTGCACCCAAGTCTTGGAATAGCTGGTCGTTGCTGGTCAAAGGCACACGGGGAAAGTCGATTTTGAGAAACTCGGCGTAGCGTTGGCGATAGGTGGGGCTATGGAAGATGGCGTAGATGTAGTAAAAGATTGGTTCTGCGGTGGGAATGTAGCCAAGCTTTTTTTTAATGGCTGCAAGGAAGTTTGAAGAAAGATTAAGAAATTTTTCAACAAACAAATTACCTGGTTGATTAGCAGTATCAGGATAAATATAAAGTGGAAAAACAGAATTGATATCGTAAGCTGCACAACTTTTGTGTCCACAAATATTTGCTGTAGTGAACACATTCCACTCGTCTTGGGTTTTCCGTGTTGCTATAAGAGCTAAGTTCTCTCCTATCACAATATGTCGCATTACTTCAGATCGAGGCATACAAATGAAGCCTCGTGTTTGCCCTGTATAGTAGGTATATCTAGTATCAAAGGGACGATAAACAATAGGTACTATATTAGAGATTTGAAAACTATTTTTACGCAGATATTCCTGAGCAAGTGAAACTTTCCAATCTCTTGAATCATCACCAAGTTCATATTTTATTCGTGCTTCCTCTACTGGTAATGAGACAAAATCCTTAACAGTAGTCTCCACTTCTTGGGGTGACCATTTTATTGTAAGATTGTCTCTTGCCGTGACAATTCCAACTGAATTAACAGGCAATATTTCTGTAATTTTCCAGCGTTCATCATATTCTTCTAAAAGATTTCGGTTTTGGGAACCAAATAAATAAAATGAGGATTGAGGTTCAATAGCTTTCCCTTCAACATCATTAATCAATACTCCGGACAGTTTTTAAGCAGCCAAAGTACCATAAGACAAGACTGAAGGAAGGTTAGGGTGATTTAAAATCAAATCCGGGTCTAAATCTCACTTATCAATAAAGGTAGAAAGTAGATGCGCGATTTTATTCCAGACGTTTATAAAAGGCAATAGAAAACACAAAAAAGTTGGCAGATTAATGACAACTATAAAGTTCATGTTTGGCTAAGTTTAAGGCAATTAGAGTGGCATTAAAGTGAAAATTAAGCCGTGGTAAATGGCGAGCTTGACAATCAGACAATCCCGTAAATTGCTTGGCATCACGCAAAATAAATTCTATCTGAAAACGAGCCTGATAATATTCAACAATTTGCTCAGGCGGTAAGTGAATATCAGTGCTAAATAATAAAGCATTTTTAATTTTTCCGTTGGCTTGAAACTCAGAGATACAAGCCAACCTAATTTGGCAATTTAAACAACAACTCCACACCACCAAGGTATATAATGAAACTCCGGGTTTTATTTCTTTAACAAAATTAAAACGACTCAAATCATTAGAGTCAAATTTACCATCATATTTTCGAGGAGATCCCAGTTTCTTTTGTTCACCTGTATAGAGATAGCGTAGGTTAGTATCAACTCTTAACTTGCCAATAAAGTCTAAATTTAACTCCCGCACAGCCTCCCAGAATTTAGAGCGATAGTAATAGCCATCAGCCACCATTTGGACGTACAGAAGTGGGGAAAAAATAACGAGTATTCTTCAAATGTTGTGCATAGTCATCAACTCTTGTGATGTCAGGCTTTGAGCTTTGAGAGTCCGGGTTTTTGCGAGATTTTTTTGAGCGGTTATTCTTCGGGGTTTTGGGCAGTTTTTTCACGGGATTTATTTGAGGGCGTGACGGAGTTTGTTGTACGCTTAAGCTATAAGATAAACGAGTTTCAATTTCCACAATAGAAATTACAGAAATTTCCAACCCCTGTTCCGATTTACCAGCTACACCATTATAAAAATAAGCCTTGCCGTCAGTTTTTTGGCCGCTTTTTCTTAAAAAAGAACAATCGATCGCGGCAATGACTGTGTGTTCAGGATTTAAGGCAGATTAGAGGAAATATTGATTAAATTGTGGAAAATTAAAGCTTTTGAGAAAGTGACGACGGTAGGTTTTTTCGCTCAAACCACTATAACGACTGAGATTGGTGAAGTTGACCTTGCCATAAACAAGCAAAATAGTTGAGAATAAAGTGATTAAAAACTTCTTTTGGGGTTGACTAATTCCGGGCATTTGTTGTAAGATGGATTCAATAATCTTCATGTATGCAATCTGAAGAGCTTGTGTGTTTTTATAGCTTAACCTAAAAGAGCGCCTTTTTTTCTGTTCATTTTGGGTTCAGATTGCACTCACTTTTTTCGATTCTGTGATTTATTGCGTAAGCGTTGCTTGCCGAAGCCATCGCATCCCTCTTTAAAAACTGTCCGAAGTATTGATTTCATCAAGTTTTTGATAAACTAGAACAAGCAAAATCAAACTATAAAGTAAAAAGTTACAAATCGCAAGAGCGGCGCAATCCGCCACCTCGGATTTTTATCTAGAAAAAATTACCAATCACTGACAATGCACCTTCAAATTGAAACCTTCACTGTCCGCAAGCGGTTTGCCCTTACCATCAGCCGCGGTACAACAGCCCAAAGTACGAATTTATGGGTAAAATTAGCACACGAAGGCATCGAAGGTTGGGGAGAAGCATCGCCGTTTTCCACAGGTTCTCGGCCCCAAACTACCGAAATTCTGCTAGCCGCATTGCAGGAAGTTGCACCGCTGCTGGAAAAGTTTACTCCCTTCGATCGCCAAAAAATCGAACAAGTATTAACAGAGGTCAAGTTACCCTCAGCCGCCCGCGCTGGCATAGACATGGCAATGCACGACTGGCTGGGCAAAAAAGCAGGTTTGCCGCTGTGGAAAATGTGGGGATTAGATCGATCGCGCATCGTCCCCACCTCGGTCACAATCGGCATTAATTCGCCGAGGAGTGCCAGAGAAAGAGTGCGCGATTGGTTTGGTAAAGATCCAGCAAGTATCAAATACCGCGCCGTTAAGGTTAAATTAGGAAATCCCGCAGGAATCGAAGCCGACAAAGCTATGTTAATAGCAGTGCTAGACGAAGCACCAGCTAACCTTAAAATCAGTGTAGATGCTAACGGCGGTTGGAGTTTAAAAGATGCAGCAGAGATGTGTTGCTGGCTGGAAAGATACAAGATAAATTATGTAGAACAGCCGCTTTCACCCGTCGCAGATATGGAGGTATTCTCAGAACTGTACCGTCAATCGCCCCTACCAATTTTTGCTGATGAAAGTTGCTTTAATAGTTCCGATATACCCAAGTTAGCGCACTGCGTCCACGGCATCAATATCAAAATGATGAAGTCAGGGGGATTGACGGAAGCAATGCGGATGATTCACACAGCAAAAGCCTGCAATTTGCAAGTAATGTTCGGCTGCTATTCAGATAGCGCGATCGCAAATACAGCAGCCGCACAACTTTCACCGCTAGCTGACTATTTGGATTTGGACAGTCACTTAAATTTATTAGACGATCCTTTCACCGGTGCGATCGTCGAAAATGGGTGTTTGCTGCCAAACGGGCGATCGGGATTGGGAGTGCGGCGAATTGAGATTGTAGAATAGAAGTCTCGTTAAACAGTTGACAGTTGACAGTGGGCAGTTGACAGTTGACAGTTGACAGTTGACAGATAAAAATAAATCTGGAGATAGTATGATACCAGTAGAATCAATTGGACAGGGAATTGATAGAGAAGCCAAGCTTTTCTTTGAAGAACACAAGCCGCCGACTGATTTAATTTTTGATGATGGTGCAGAAATGGAAAGCAACCGCCACCGTATAGCAATGACCGTTTTAATCCGTTCCGTAGAACAAGGTTTAGCTAACCGGAACGATTTTTTTGTCGGTGGGAATATGTTTATTTATTACAGCGCTAAACAGATTCGGAATCAGGATTTCCGAGGCCCGGATTTTTTCGCTGTGTTGGGTGTTGACAGCAATACTTCCCGACAAGGCTGGGTAGTTTGGGAAGAAAACGGACGTTACCCGGATGTGATTGTGGAACTGCTGTCGCCGTCAACGGCAAATCAGGACATAGGCAAAAAAAAGGATATTTACGAGCAGGTTTTTAGAACTCCTGATTACTTTGTTTTCGATCCTTTCGAGCCGAATTCTTTGCAAGGATGGCGTTTAGATGCCAACCTGCGCTATCAGCCGTTAGTGCCCAACGAACAGGGTTGGTTGTGGTGCGAAACGTTAGGTTTTTGGTTGGGCACTTGGGAAGGAATTGTCGATCGAGAAACAGCGACTTGGGTGCGTTTTTTCGATGAATCTGGCAATTTAGTTTTGTTGCCAGAGGAAGCCGCTCAACAACAAGCGGAAACCGCTCAACAGCAAGCCGAAGCTGCTCAACAGCAAGCCGAAGCTGCTCAACAGCAAGCGGAACAGGAACGCCAGCGAGCCTCGCGACTAGAGGCCAGATTGCGAGAATTGGGAGAAGATCCGAATGATCTTACCCTGAACCAATAATCCCAAATCACAGCTAACACCCAATCGATTTTAGATTTTAGATTTTAGATTGAAGCTAAAATCTAAAATCCCTATCAAAAGTAAATCAATGACTAAAAACTATCCGATCAAAAATGGCAAAGTTGCAATCCTGCTGCACGAGGGAATTATTGGCACTTCCGGCAAAACTGGTTTAGCATTTTTGCGCTACAGCGAAGCACAAATTGTAGCAGTAATAGACCGCAAATGTGCCGGAAAATCTTTACCTGAATTAACGGGAATTTCTCAACAAGTACCGATAGTTGCGTCCGTTGCAGAAGCACTGGAATTTGCGCCGGATATTCTGCTAATTGGTATCGCTACTTCCGGCGGTGTTTTGCCTGCGGAATGGCTGCCAGAAATTAATCAAGCGGTAGCAGCAGGTTTGTCAGTTGTCAACGGTTTGCACGCGAAACTTGCACCTTTGATAACAGTTCCGTTAACCGAAAATCAATGGATTTGGGACGTGCGTCAGGAACCGAAATCTGTGGGTGCGATCGCCTCTGCTGCTGCTGCTCAATTAACTTGTCGCCGCGTATTAACTGTCGGCACAGATATGAGCGTTGGCAAAATGTCAACCAGTCTGGAACTCAATCGCACTTGCTTGCGGCGGGGTTTGCGTTCCAAATTTTTAGCAACGGGACAAACGGGTTTAATGATTGGAAATGAAGGCATTCCTTTGGATGCAGTGCGAGTTGATTTCGCCGCTGGTGCTGTCGAACAAATGGCGATCAAATTGGGTTCGGAATGCGATATTCTGCACGTAGAAGGGCAAGGTTCGCTATTACATCCCGGTTCGACGGCGACTCTGCCGCTGTTGCGGGGTTCGCAGCCAACTCACTTAATTTTAGCGCACCGAGCCGGACAAACTAGCATTCGCAATCACCCGCACGTATCGATTCCCAGGTTATCAAAAGTGGTTGAATTGTACGAAATGGTAGCCGCTGCTGCGGGTGCTTTTTCAGGGGCGAAAGTGAGCGCGATCGCCCTCAACACTCATCACTTAAATGAAGCAGAAGCGCTGTTAGCAATAGCTGAAGTTCAAGCAGAAACGGGATTGCCTTGTACCGATCCGGTACGGTTGGGCGCGGAGGTTTTGTGGGAGGCGATCGACAGTTGATATGCTACAATCAACACCAACCAGCAAATAGCTACATAAAACTATGACACAAAGCATTCAAGCAAAAACACTGACCCTGCACGATGTCAAAACAAAATTTAACTTCCAACTTTGTGAAGACGAGCAGTTCTTCCGGGAGTGGATTGACGATTTACCAGAAATTACTGATGAAGAAAAGGGATATCTAGACAAAGTAAAGGCTGGCTATACTAACAGTGCCGACCACTCCATGATAGAAGATACCGTGAAAATGGTGGTACTAGCTCCATTGCTCTTTTTAGCAGATTTATACCTGAATCCCTTTCATATAGAAGCAGAAAAATCGGTGGAACTTGTCACCGTGGATGAAGGTATACTTGTCAGAGGAAGTATTGATGTTCTGGTTTTAATTGAATCTTTTTGGGTTGTTGCGATCGAAGCGAAGCGAGCACAATATTCCGTTGAAGCTGGACTTCCTCAGTTACTATTTTATATGCTGAATGACCCCAGCCCACAACAAGTAACCTTTGGGCTTTTGACAAATGGTAGCAGCTTTCGATTTATCAAAGTGACAAAACGAGACATACCGCAGTATGCCGTTTCTAAACTTTTCGATATTGGGAGTCCAGGAAACGAACTTTACGAAGTCTTTCGCATTTTGAAGCGGCTAGCTGCTATAATTTCCAGTGACAGGAGTTATACTTAAATACACCATAAGCTAATCCGCATTTAAATTGCATAGTAAAATAAATTTTTCCTCTTGTGGGGTGGGCATCCTGCCCGCCCTCACCATACAAATTAAATGCACAACAGCTTATGGAACTCGACTCTGAAAATAAAAATAAATTTACTAAAGCTCATTTTATGGAATCATAATGAATGAAAGTTTTTTTTCGTTGCCGTCTGGATGCGCCATTCGCCCAGCCTGTGCTCAAGATACGAGGTCAATTAGAATCTTAGTGTGGAGCGCCAGACTCGATCCAACTCAGTTGCGCTGGGAGCAATTCTGGGTGATCGAATGCGAGGGAAAATTGGCAGCTTGCGGACAGTTGCGGAACTTTGCGGGGGCGCAAGAATTGGGCAGTTTGGTGGTGGCGAAAGATTGGCGCGATCGAGGTTTGGGAAGCTACCTCACAAAATATTTAATTCAACAAGCTACAGAACCGCTATATTTAGAATGTTTGGGAAAGCGACTCGCATCATTTTATACTCGCTTTGGCTTCGTAGAAGTTTCCGTACAAGAATTGCCGCAGTCGCTTAAATTCAAGTTCGGTTTGTCTCAATTAGCTAAAACTTTATTCAAAATTCCTGTAACAATTATGCAGTATCAAGCAGGCTGTCTATAATTATGACTTTTATGAATTTAAAATTCTGAATTTATGAATGGATTTTAAGTTCGACCTGTTCAATAATTGGATAACAGGGTGCGATCGAGCTGCATCGCTCAAAAACTCCTACCGCCTCCTGATATCTGCGTCAGTCTCGATCGCCTATTGTCTAGGCCTAAATAGGTAGGTACAAATCAATATCGCATGGGGAGGGCGGGTGAGTACCCAAGTTTACTTGCTTATATCATAGATCCGCTTACGGGCCCCTAATGGCGCACAGGGTGTCAGAAACCGGGTTTTGAGGGGTTTGGTGCGTAAGTTACGGACTAGATATTTATGGATATTCCTGATTGGGCGATCGAGACTGCGTAAGTTCATAATTCACCGTTTGCGGTAGTCCAGTTAGCTAAATTGGCACAGCCCGCCGCCTGATATTTAGGCCAAAACCATTGAAAAATCGTTGATTGCAGGTTGCTCAGTGTCATGTGCCAGTACCAGACTCGGAAAGTGGACTGGCGATCGCCCCAAAGATATTGGACTCCTGGCAAATTAGTAAGTGTAAAGCAAGTGAGTCACAACCCAATCAAAAAATTCAACCCAAAAATTCAACCCAAAAATAAAACATTTTCACAGCAGCAGTAATGCGGAATCAGTCAATCTCTAATGTAGCTAACAACATCTACCCTTAAGGTAAATCCCACCAACTGCTCAACCACTAAATCCTTAATTCAATACCTCGGAATTACGGGATTTAGACTCCCCGCAACCGCTTCGCAAATCCCCTCAACATTTCAAAAATTCTTTGCCTTTTATCCTGATAAAACCACGGAAGGCAAGAACAATGAAATATCAAGGCAATCAATCAATCTTAACCGAGGAAATGCAGCCTCTCAAATAGCATAAACCGACAATTACACATCCCCATATATTTTAACACAACAGGAGTAAATATCATGTTCAACGTAGTAAAAGCTTTCGGCTCGATTTTCTCTACCCAAGGATACAGCACAGCTAACAATATGCTTATCAAAAATTACGTCAACACCAATTTTAACTACTTCAACGAAGAAGCTGTCGTCGATGAATCGATTTACCCGAATCAAACAGGTCGCGTCCGCTTCCAAGGTAGCTGGTGGCCCGCACGGTGCGATCGCCAAATCACCCTCACACCGGGAGACACGGTTTATGTCATCGGCGTTGACAACATCACTCTGTTAGTTTCCCTCGCTCCCGCAGACTAAATCAGAGATTGAACAACCAGGAAATGCAACCTTTCAAATAGCATCAATAGGCGATTAAACTTCCATATATTTTAACACAAAAGGAGTCAACAAAATGTTTAACGTAGTAAAAGCTTTCGGTTCTATTTTTTCTCTTCACACCTACAGCCCAGAAAAGAATATCTTAATGGATAACTACATCAACACCAATTTTAACTACTTCAACGAAGAAGCAGTCGTTGATGAATCGATTTACCCGAATCAAACAGGTCGCGTCCGCTTCCAAGGTAGCTGGTGGCCCGCACGGTGCGATCGCCAAATCACCCTCACACCCGGAGACACGGTTTATGTCATCGGCGTTGACAACATCACTCTGTTAGTTTCCCTGGCTCCTGCAGACTAAACTAGAAAGTAATCTCAACTTTTTCACTGTCAGAACCCCGACTTATTCAAGAAGTCGGGGTTCTGACTATTCTGTTTTTTAGTGGCAATTTGGCGATCGCTTCCATTCAACACCTGACGCAAGACAGCAATATCTGCCTCTGTTTATTTGCCAGTAGAAATATGGCAGATCGCGCTACAATAAAATGGCATTTTTGAGAGCTTGTTTGTTGAGGCGATCGCGGAGTTGAGATTCGCTACTTTCTCGGCTGACTGCTGCTTTTTCTGATGGCTTGGCGATCGGTAGTGGTTCGAGCAGTTGGGCTTGAGCTTCCTGAATTGAAGGGTAATTTTCAGCCCAGGATGAAATCGCTTCTGAAAGGACATCGATCTCATCGGATAAGGGTTCAATTAGCTGGGCTAGTTCGGTTAATTGTTCGGCCCCGAAGAGCGATCGCTGCTGAGTTAATAGTTCGATAAATGAATGGATCTTTTGTTCGGGGAGTGACATCGATTCCCGTTGGATTTTGTTAATTGTTTGCCGAACAAATTCCAGAGACAAATCTAATAATTGCGCGATCGTCTCTAAATTCATTCCAAACGCTATCATCCGACGAATGGCTTCTAACTTCGCTTGGCGTTCACCTTGTTCGAGTCCTTGTTCGAGTCCTTGTTCTAAACCTTCTTCTAAACCTTCTTGCTTGACTTCCTGGTAAAATCGAGTTTGTCTGAGTTCGCTTAAATTCAACATGGCGGCAATTTCCTCGCGGCTTTTCTGGGGGAGTTTGTAGACGATAATTGTTTCGATGAGGTTAATTAAATCGCGTAGAACGGTTGGATCGGACAACTGTTGTCGGGCCATTGCGATCGACTGGCGTGCTTGTTCTGCTGCTGTCTCTGCTGGCTCGATTACCAGTTTAACAACTTTCACTCCCAGCGATCGATCTGCGGCTTCTGGCAATTCATCAAGGTAAATCCGTTGGACGCGCTGACTGGTTAAGAGTTCCTGAAATTGCAGCATCTGTTCGTGTTCGATGCGACGATTGGGATAGATGACAACCACGCGCCAAGGATTGAGGGGTTTGTATTGTCGCAGATAGAGAAAGAGTTCGCCAAAGATGCGGTAGTACAAGTCGGCATCGGGTTGAAACTGAACTTCAGCCAAGTAAAATGGTTTTTCAGGTTCTTCGGTTTTGGGGAGAAATAACCCGTCGATGCGGAATGCGAGTTGTTTGATTTCGCGGGAGGTGAATTCATAGGCGGTGGCTTCGTCTGGGGAACGATCGATCAGTTCAAAGAAGAAGCGGGGAAATTCCTGAAACAGGCTGTAGAAAATGGTGTCTGTTTTCATGAGTTGTCGATGCGAATCGAAGATGGGTACTATACCATGCCAAGAGAGAACCATGACACAAGAACCGATTTTTGAAGAAAGCAGTGGCAACGTATTCGCTGACCTCGGTCTGAAGGATGCAGATGAACTTTTTATGCGAGGCCAAATAGGGATTCAAGTAATCCGTATCCTGAAACAACGCAACTTGAAACAGCGCGAAGTTAGTCAAATTCTTGGCATTCCACAACCAGAAGTCTCTCATTTAATCAACGGAGAGTTTCAACGGTTCAGCGAAGGCAAACTACTGCTTTTCCTCAAGCGACTAGATACGGAAATTACTTTACATCTTCGCCCTCGTAATGGGGGAAATCAATCTGCTGAAATTGCGATATTGTTATAGAGCTTTGGGAACCGATTGCCCTGTTGACTTTTTTCGCAAAGGCGATCGGGGATTTCTAGCTTTTATCTATCGCCAAGTCGAGAGATATTGACGTAGAAACCTGGTTTTTTGCCCCTGGCGCGTAAGTCCTATTCAATAAACAGTGCCTTGAGTATGCTTAAATAAGCTTAGACACATACTAGCCATATTTAAACCAGTGAACTTTCAATCAGTCATTGCCACCTTAAACAAATTCTGGAGCGATCGAGGCTGCCTGATCGCCCAATCCTACGACACAGAAAAAGGTGCAGGAACCATGAATCCCCACACCTTTCTCAGAGCAATCGGCCCTGAACCTTGGTCAGTCGCCTACATCGAACCCTGTCGCCGCCCCACCGACGGACGCTACGGCGAAAATCCCAACCGCTTCCAACATTACTATCAATATCAAGTTTTAATTAAACCCTCTCCTCCCAACATCCAAGACATCTATTTAGACTCCCTCAGAGCATTAGGAATTAGCCCTGAAGACCACGACATTCGTTTCGTAGAAGACAACTGGGAATCGCCCACCCTCGGAGCTTGGGGCGTCGGCTGGGAAGTCTGGCTCGACGGTATGGAAATCACCCAGTTTACCTACTTTCAACAGTGCGGTAGCATTGACTGTCGCCCCGTATCCATTGAAATTACCTACGGACTAGAACGCCTAGCAATGTATCTCCAAGAAGTCGATGCGATGACGAAAATTCAGTGGAAAGATGGCATCACTTACGGCGACGTTCACCTGCAAGGAGAAATAGAACAGTGTACTTATAACTTTGAAGCTTCCAATCCCGAATTGCTGTTTACTCTATTTGGATTGTACGAGCAAGAAGCAGAACAATTGACAAAAAAAGGATTGGTTTTGCCTAGTCTTGATTATGTGTTAAAATGTTCTCACACTTTCAATTTACTCGATGCTAGAGGTGTGATTTCGGTAACGGAAAGAACTCGGTATATCACCAAAATTCGCAATTTGGCGCGGCGAGTTGCTCAGCTTTATTTGGAACAGCGGGAAAAGCTGGGTTTTCCTTTAGAAAAAGCTGTAAAAGTTTGAGTTTGAGTTGGATTGTGGGGAGTAGGGGGTTGGGCATCTTGCCTGCTTCCAGAACGGGCAAGATGCCCGTTCCACAATGAGTGAGTTGGATTGGGGAGTGGGCATCTTGCCTGCTTCCAGAACGGGCAAGATGCCCGTTCCACAAAGAGTGAGTTGGATTGTGGGGCGGGCATCTTGCCTGCCTTAATAACGGGCAAGATGCCCGTTCCACAATGAGTGAGTTGGATTGGGGAGTGGGCATCTGGCCTGGTTCCAGAACGGGCAAGATGCCCGTTCCACAATGAGTGAATTGGATTGTGGGGCGGGCATCTTGCCTGCTTCCAGAACGGGCAAGATGCCCGTTCCACAATGAGTGAGTTGGATTGGGGAGTGGGCATCTTGCCTGGTTCCAGAACGGGCAAGATGCCCGTTCCACGAAAGCCATATTTTTAATTAATTAAATGCCTAATTATTCGGAAAATAATACAGAAACAAATCCTCAACTGCGAATTGACGGTGTAAGCTTGAAAACACCGATCGCCTCTAGTCATTTGTTGGAAAATATATCGTTTCAGGTACACAAGGGAGCTCGCGTGGCAATTGTTGGCCCTTCAGGTGCCGGCAAAACAACGCTGTTGCGGTTGCTAAATCGGCTCAGCACTCCCACCAGTGGCTCGATTTATCTGGAAAATACAGAATATCGCCAAATACCTGCGATCGAACTCCGCAAACAAATCACCCTCATCCTGCAAGAATCCAAGCTTTTGGGAATGTCGGTGCGAGAAGCATTGGCTTATCCTTTGAAGCTGCGGGGGGTGACTGCATCAAACATTGCTGAGAGAATTAGCGGGGCGATCGAACAACTGCACATACCCCAGGAATGGCTCAATCGCACCGAATTGCAGCTTTCCACAGGCCAAAAACAGCTCGTGGCGATCGCCCGCGGCATCATCCTGCAACCAAAAATCTTGCTTTTAGACGAACCAACATCCGCCCTAGACGCAGGAAAAGCCGCCCACCTTTTGCAAGTATTGATACAGCTAACAAACGGCCAAACCACAATTGTAATGGTAAACCATCAATTAGAATTAGCCGAGCAATTTAGCACGCGAATTCTGCATTTACAGCGCGGAAAGCTCATCGAAGATTTGCCATCTCATCAAATAAATTGGATGCAACTGCGGCAAAATTTAATCCAAGCAGAAGCAGAAGCCCAACTAGAATGGTGAACAAACTAAAAAACAATTTCTGCGACGGGTTGCGTAATTAATTTGGATGTTTTAACCGCAGAGGGCGCAGAGGGCGCAGAGAAAGAGAGGGGAACAAAGAAAAAGAGCCGTTTACAAATTGTTTAGGAAATTAAACCCATTTTTTGATAAATTGGTTTGACTAAATGTTTTAAAGCGGGCAACTGTTTGGTAAAAACTATGGAGCCTAAAACACAAATTATACCTCCAATGATGACTGTATTGGGAGCGCCGATATAATTGGCTAATCCGCCGGCCACTAAATTACCAAACGGTGTTACTCCAAAAAATGCCATTGTGTATATGCTCATCACTCTTCCGCGTTTGTCGTCTTCCACAATTGTTTGCAAAAATGTGTTTCCTCCTGCAAATTGGATAATGAAACCAAACCCCACAAACAACATCATGATTAATGACAGCCATAAGACGCGGGACAAACCAAAACCTATCAGTCCGAATCCCATAATGGCCGGTGACATCGCAATCAATTTGCCGAGGCCAACTATACTTTTGCGAGAAATCAAATAAATCGCCCCCGCAAAGGCTCCGACTCCCGAAGATGCCATCAAAAAGCCGAGGGTTTGTGCGTCGCCTTGCAGTATTTTGGTGGCAAAAATCGGGACTAATACTGTGTGCGACATTCCGGCAAAACTGACTAATGCTAATAGCAGTAAAATTGCTCGAATCGGCGGAAAACCGAAGGCATAAACGAATCCTTCTTTTAATCTTTGTAAGGGTTTGGTATTAGTTGCGGCAATTTTTCGGGGTTTGATCTGCATCGCTAATAAGCCTGCAATTACAGCGATGTAGCTGAGTCCGTCAATGAGAAAGCAATAACTTGCCCCGACTGTAGCTATTAGCAAACCTGCAATTGCTGGGCCGATTAATCGGGCTCCGTTGAACATGGAAGCGTTAAGGGCGATCGCATTTGCTAAATCTTCTTTCTTTTCTACAAGTTCCGGCACAAAAGCTTGCCGTGCCGGCGCGTCAAACGCATTAATTGCGCCTTGAAAGAAACTCAGTACCAGGATCTGCCAAATGTTAACGACTCCTGTGAGCGCTAAAAATGCTAGCGCTAAGGATTGAACCATTGCTAATATTTGAGTGGCAATTAGGACTCGGTGGCGGTTCCAGCGATCGATTAAAACTCCTGCAAAAGGCAGTAAAATTAATGTGGGGATTTGACTTGTAAATCCCACCACGCCGAGCATCCAAGGTGAATCGCTCAAATTGTAGACAAGCCAAACAGTAGCGACTTGCGTCATCCAACTGCCAATCAGTGAGAGGCCTTGTCCTGCAAAAAACAGGCGATAATTTCTCGATCGCAGCGCTGGAGGAAGTTTTATTGTTTTGATTTTTGCTAGTAGATTCATGCTGCAAGTACGGCTAGAGCAATCCTATTTGATTGGTAAACATTTTTTAGGGTAGCGCCCCTAAGCCTACCCCTAATTAGCGAAGGGCAACCATCGGGGGACTGCCCCTAGACTCATTATTACGAATCATTGAGAATTGGGATATGAGCCGAAGGTTCTATTTTCACAACTCCCGAAAACTGAGATGTTGCACCATTCTCAATAAGCTTTTTATGAACAGGCTTTTCGGCCTGTTCCACAAGAAAATTCACTCTGTGTGGAACAGGCCGGAAAGCCTGTTCTTGAGAATGGTGCAAGATGTGAGGAAAACCAAGATTTGAGTAGAGTTAAATTTTTGCCCGTAGGAAAACGATCGCCACATTTAAATTTTTCTGTCGCGATCGCTTGACTAACGAGAAATTCCTTCCCCGAACCCTTCCCTCAATTAATGCTCAACAGCCAAGTACCGAGGTAACGCAGCAAGGGAACGTCACCGGGGGTGCGGATGCGGACGTTGAAATGGTACATTCCGCCGGGAGATGGGTTTCTGACGTTGGAGAGTACAACCTCAACATTGTTGCCGGCGGCAATTGGTTCTTTGGGATAAATTTCTATGAAACGATTTTCTTTGTCCCAGATTACTTCTTGCAATTCTATTGTTTTGTTTTTGACGCGCACTTTAATGTCTTTTTGGTCAAATTCGCCTTTGTAGTAGTCTGGATAGGATATGTTGAGTTGGGCGATCGCCAAACTTACTTTGTTGGAAGGAATTCGCAGCCGATATCTATCGCCACTCATCCCGGCTGTACCGTAATCCAAGCGATAGTTTAATTGGTTGGCGCGTTCGGGGCCGCCGAAAATCGTGAATCCTGGCATGGACTGGGCTAAACTGATGGCGGGTAATCCAGCCACCAAGCAACCTGTAACCGCTAGTGCTGAAAATAATCGTCGCATAACAACTCCTCTAATTAAACTCTTGGTGAACCTTTAATATCGATCGCCCGAAATTTGCGATCGTGCCTACAATATATCGAATGTCTCAGCAATTTGATGAGGGCGAGCCGATTTTAGATTTTAGATTTTAGATTTTAGATTTACTCCCGTCTGCTTTGAGAATGAATCTGGGGGCTGGTTAGAACCCGACGCTTTTCTGTGCCTCCATCCTAAGTCTCCGAAACGCTGAATCTGGGAACCTCCGAACAAATTGCTCGATCGTCAATTATTTTTTGCGTATTTTTTGCGTAATACTGATAACTGACATTCTAACTACAGAATTAGGCGACATAAAATTATATCATAATCTGTGGCTAACTTAACAATTTAGCGAATTTGAATGTATAAGATAAGTTAAAGATACGGGTGGAATTTGGGCGATCGGCTTTAGTATCAACGAGAGAAGTTTAGGGGAACGGCTGCTTCAATGTAAAGCAAGGCATCGGGCGATTAAAAATCGCACTTCAAGAAACCTGCGGAGGCAGGTTTTGTCTGTGCAGGCGCGGTTTCAACCGTCCTAGGAAGGCTTAAATAAGGAGAGTTCATGAAATTAGCGATCGCAAAAGAAATAGCAGCAGGGGAACGCCGGGTGGCTTTAGTACCCGACGCTGTAGCCCGATTAGTTAAACAGGGCGTCGAAGTTTGGGTTGAGGCCGGTGCCGGCGCACAATCCTTTTTTTCGGATCTTGCTTACGAAGAAGCGGGAGCTCAGGTTGTCGCCGATACCGCTAGGCTGTGGGGCGAAGCCGATGTCGTCGTCAAAATCGGGGCCCTGCAAGAATCAGAAGTTCATCAACTCCGGGAAGGAGGCGTTTTCATCGGATTTTTGAATCCTCTGGGAGATCCAGCTTTAGTGCAGCGTTTAGCCGATCGCCAAGTAACGGCATTCAGCATGGAAATGATCCCGCGTACCAGCCGCGCTCAAAGTATGGATGCGCTGTCATCTCAGGCTAACGTCGCCGGTTACAAAGCGGTACTGATCGCAGCCGCAGCTTTGCCGAAATATTTCCCGATGCTGACAACGGCCGCAGGTACAATTCGCCCCGCGAAAGTATTGGTAATGGGTGTGGGCGTTGCTGGCTTACAGGCGATCGCCACGGCGCGTCGTTTGGGTGCGGTAGTCGAAGCCTTCGACATCCGCCCGGAAACAAAAGAACAAGTGCAAAGTTTGGGCGCTAAATTCCTTGATGTCGAACTCAAGGAAGAAACCGTCGCCGCCGGAGGCTATGCTAAAGAGCTATCAGAAGCGGCTAAAGAATACACCCGCCAAGTGCTCACCCAACACGTCAGCGCTTCCGATGCAGTGATTACAACCGCTCAAGTTCCCGGCAGAAAAGCACCTATTTTAGTTACTAGAGAAATGGTTTCTCAAATGAAGCCCGGATCGGTAATTGTTGACCTCGCGGGCGAACAAGGCGGCAATTGCGAATGCACGGAAGCGGGGAAAGATGTTGAATGGAACGGCGTTAATGTCATCGGCCCGATTAATGTGCCCTCGTCGATGCCTGTCCACGCTAGCGAAACTTACTCGAAGAATATCTCGGCTTTAGTTCAGTTGATGGTGAAAGATAAGGAACTCAATTTGAATTTTGAAGACGATATCATTGCTGGTGCTTGCGTTGCCCGCGACGGTGAGATTAGCAACCAGCGGGTGCGGGATGCTTTGACTGCTCAGGCATCAGCCGTCAGTTAGATTCTGTCGTTATGAGGCACAGTCCGGCAAGGGTTGAAACCCCTGCCTCAAAGCTAAAGTCCTCTGAAGAGGACTGAAGAACTGATTAAATATCTCCAAAAAAGGCTTTTTTGAACAGGCTTTCCGGCCTGTTCCACAAGAATTATTGGAGAGGTCTATTAGTCCTCTTAAGAGGACTTGGGCTATTAGCCAGGGAATTCATTCCCTGGCGGACGCAACCGGGAACGAGTTATTTCCAATTACCAATTACCAATTGTTATGGCAGAAGGATTGATTGCAGGTTTAGTGGTGTTTACTCTAGCGTCGTTTGTGGGATTTGAAGTAATCAATAAAGTCCCGCCGACGCTGCACACACCTTTGATGTCGGGATCGAATGCGATTTCGGGAATTGCCGTTTTAGGTGCAATTCTGATTTCTGGTCAAGGCAATGTGACTGTTACTTCGATTTTGGGGACGATCGCGATCGCCCTGGCCACAATTAACGTTGTCGGCGGTTTTTTAGTAACCGATCGAATGCTGCAAATGTTCAAGAAAAAAGAGGTTAAAGCGTGAGCGATTTTCTGCCCAGTGGCATTCAACTAGGTTATTTAGTTGCCGCATCTTTGTTTATTATCGGTTTGAAACAGTTGGGTTCCCCTGCAACCGCCCGTCAAGGGAATGTGTTAGCTGCGATCGGGATGTTAATTGCGATCGTCGGTACGTTGCTGGAAAAGCAAGTCATCAGCTACGAATTGATTGCTGTCGGAATTATCGTCGGTTCCATTTTGGGAACAATTATGGCGAATACGGTGGCGATGACGGATATGCCGCAGATGGTGGGTTTGCTTAACGGTTTTGGGGGCGCGGCTTCTGCACTCGTTGCTGTGGGCGAATTCTGGCGCTATCTCAGCATCCCGGAATCGCCAACTCCAGACGCGACAATCACGATCCTTTTGGGTGTGTTGATTGGCGGAATTACTTTCACTGGTAGCCTTGTGGCCTTTGCGAAGCTGCAAGAATTGCTACCGGGTGCGCCAATGACGTTTCCGCTGCAACAGCCGTTTAATGCCATGCTGGCGATCGCACTTTTAGCCGGCAGCGGTTATATGCTGACGAAGCCGGAGGATGTGCCGGTATTCCTGGCTTTGGTGGCGATTTCTAATATTCTGGGAATCATGTTTGTGCTACCGATTGGCGGTGGCGATATGCCGGTGGTGGTGTCGCTGCTTAATTCTTATTCGGGGATTGCGGCGAGTGTGGCTGGGTTCATTTTGATGAACAATATGCTGATTATCGCTGGTGCGTTGGTGGGCGCGTCGGGGATTATTTTGACGCAAATCATGTGCAAGGCGATGAATCGATCGCTTTCTAGTGTGCTGTTTAGCGCCTTTGGTAGCGGTGGCGGTAGTGCTGCGGCTGCTGTTGGGGCTGCTGGTGCTACTGACAAAACTGTTCGCAGCATCAATCTCGAAGAAAGTGCGATGATGTTGGGTTATGCGCGATCGGTTGTAATTATTCCCGGTTACGGAATGGCTGTAGCGCAAGCACAGCACGCCGTGCGCGAGTTAGCCGACGGTTTGGAAAAAATGGGTGTTGACGTGAAATACGCGATTCACCCGGTGGCTGGGCGGATGCCGGGGCACATGAATGTGCTCTTAGCCGAAGCAAACGTGCCTTATCCGCAGTTGTACGATATGGACGACATCAATCCGCAGTTTGAAGAAACGGATGTGGCGTTGGTGATTGGTGCGAATGATGTGGTGAATCCGGCGGCGCGTCACGATACGGCGAGCCCGATTTATGGGATGCCGATTTTGGAGGTTGATAAGGCTAAGCATACGATCGTGATTAAGCGCGGGATGAGTGCTGGTTTTTCCGGTGTAGATAATGAGTTGTTCTACAAGGATAAGACGATGATGTTGTTTGGTAGCGCTAAGGATGTGGTTGCCAAATTGGTTTCTGAGGTGAAGCAGTTGTAAGATTTTTTAGGACTCAATAAAAACCCGGTTTCTTGGAGAAACCGGGTTTTTGTTTTGGGGTTGTATAGATGCTAATCTAGGCTACTCGTTCACTTCAAAAAGATATCGAGGTAATCCTGACTGCCGAATAATAGACTGCAAAGTGCCAATTTTGATTTCTGAATAATTTAGTACAGGAACCGTTACAGTTGTATTGGGTAGTCGTTGCGGCATGATAATATGACTGCCACGCTGTCGCACTTGAACAAAGTCATATTGTTCTAAAATCTGACAAACTTGAGCCGCTGATAGAACCCGCAGTTTACCCAACACTCACCTCTACACGAGTCACAAAAAATTCACTATGCAGTCGATTCTTGACTTCAGAAGGATCTGCTGTTTCAAAAAATAGTTCCAGCGCTTCGATCAGATTTTGTCGCGCTTCTTCTATATTGTCACCTTGGCTGGCAATATCAAGTTCTGGGCAAAGGGATATATAGCCGTCGCCTTCTCGTTCAATAATTGCTGTAAACTGTTGTGTTGACTTCATAATTTGAAGTGGCGGACTGCCAAGCTCAAACAATTATAGTTTTACTTGAGATTATATCACATCTTTCGCTGTTCGGTGGAGAAGGGCGATCGCCCTATACAATGCTAGCTTGGTTTAAATAGTCACGGGCGATCGGTGCTAGTCACATATACCTGCGATCGGAGATTTTTTAAATATAATGAAATCCTAAAGAATTAATAGAACTGCAAAACTTGTACTAACCTTAGAGCTAACGTCAATTAAATTAAAAAATTTTCAACTATGTCCGATCAACCTTTTAATATCCGCCAACTCAATGACCTAGATTATGACGAAGCAGAACCACTCCTGGAAGATTATCAGGAAACGCTAATCGAGCTATTTGTCAATTCTCCCGAAGGAGAAGAATACTGTAAAACTTATCCAGACGTGGGATTTTGGATCGCGCAGTTCATTTATTACGGTTTCGGCTATGAAGGTTTTACGCTGCCTCGCATGAAAGTGGAAGATGCGGCAACTGTAGTCGAAGAGTTGTTTCCCAGGAAAGTGAGTTTGCTTTCGTCGGAAGAAGGTGAAAATGCTATCCCGGAATTATTGGCGTTCTGGCAATTTTTGAAGCGAGAATTTAAACTGCGAAATGCCACTTCAATTATCAAATACCTGCGCGATATCGAGCCGGAATTTAAGGAGATTATGGAAGATTCCTCTAAATTTGGATTTGCCAAATCTTTTGTAACGCTGGGTCATCAAGCAGGGTTTGATATAAGTACGGGGGAAGGTCTAACACAATTTCAGGAGATATATAATGCTAGCATTGCTCCTCTACTTGCAGCTAAAAACTCCGAGACATCGGGATTTTCCAGCCAACCGATAAGTGATAGTGCTGTCAATGGATCTAAAGCAAGTAAAGAAAAACAAAAAAAAGCAAAAAATACGGCGGCTGAATCGAGAAAACGCAACCGCACCAAGAAAAAATGAGGTTTAGCAAGTATCTATCCTCACTTCACTCTTCTTCGGATTTTTCTCAGCATCTTGTTAGCTTCTTCCCTCCCGCGAAACTTCCAAACTAATAAATAACACATCAAACAAAACCCGAAGATTCCTAACACGATCGCACTTTCTTCCGGTGAGTTGGTAGTTCTATCGAACTTCCCACTCTTCGGACTTGCTGGGATGTTGTTAGTTCGATCGACCGTTCGATCGCCCGCTTGCAAGTTAAAATTGTGTTGTTCAATCGCATTACTATTTTTAAATTTTCGATCTATTTCTTGAAATGACTTCGCCTGTTCGCAGCTTGTTAAGGATAATCCAATAAGGATAAAAATTAAGAAATAACAGCGACATTTCATGATTTTTACCTTTCGGTCAGCGAAAAAGAGAATAAATCCATATAGGGCTTACTGACTCCGACAAAGAAACCGGGTTTTTATCTAATCTGTCGGTAGCCACGAAGTATTTTCCTAAAAAGCCCGGTTTCTGGGCCCCTATCTCCAGGACTATTCTATCTACTATAATAGCATTAAACGAATTCAGGAAACATTTCCAAACTAAACCAGGAAACTGATTCAATGCCGTCTATATCTTTTGATGCTTACCTCAAGTCGATTCAAAATAACCTGCAAAAAGGTAGCGAGCGCAGCCATTATCCAGCGCTGAAAGATTTGCTGGATGACTCAGACAATGACATTGAGGCCATAGTTGAAGAAAAAGGCAATAAGGCAGGAATTCCAGACCTTACCGTGAGGCGGCGGGAACTATTGGTGGGTTATGTAGCAGCCAAAGACGTTGGGCTAGACCTGGATCAGATAGAAAAATCGGAGCAATTGCAGCGGTATATAGAAGCGTTTCCGAATCTAGTATTGACCAATTATTTAGAGTTTCGTTGGTATGTGAATGGGAAGCGCAGGCAGAAGGAAATTTTAGCAGACCGTAATGAGAATAAGCTGCAAGTAAGGGCTACAGAAAAGATTGCGGCTCTGCTAGATCAGTTTATCAATTATACAGGCGAGATTATCAGCAGTCCTGAAGACCGGGCGCGACAGATGGCGAGGTTGACGAAGGCAATCCGGTTAGCAACAACAACTGCGCTGGAGGGAGAAAGGAAAGACGGTGAATTACATCAACTAAAACAGGGCTTTAGTGAGGTGTTGTTGCCCGATTTGAATGATGCTGATTTTGCTGATATGTATGCTCAGACGATTTCTTATGGGTTATTTGTGGCAAGAGTTGGTCATGCTCAAAATCCAGGGGGTGAACCGTTTACTCGGCGCACGGCGGGCACGTATATTCCGGCAACAAACCCTTTTTTGAAGCGATTGTTTAATACGATCGTCCGTCGAAACGGATGCAGTCAGTCAGATCGATTGGGCGATCGACGATGGGGTGCAATTGCTGTCTCAGGTTGATATGGGCAGCATTCTTGAAAACTTTGGGCAGCGCACTCGTCAAGAAGACCCGGTGGTGCATTTTTATGAAACGTTTTTGGCGGCGTACAATGCAGCCCTGCGAAAGAGTCGAGGGGTTTATTACACACCGGAACCTGTGGTGTCGTTTATTGTGCGATCGGTTGATGCCATTCTCAAAGACCGCTTGGATCTGCCATTAGGATTAGCTGATAACGCCAAAGATCCAGTAACACAAAAGCCGAAAGTGCAAATTCTCGACCCTGCAACGGGTACGGGTACGTTTTTGTATGAAGTGGTAAAGCAAATTTACCGCAATCTAGGGCGTCGGTTCAGTATTAGGAGTTGACAAAAAAAGGAATTTATGAAATTAGCCAGTGCATGAGTTCGACTCTA
>NZ_JAUBOV010000192.1:0-2004 GCF_036700405.1 Microcoleus sp. T3_D1 | reverse complement strand
TTGAGTTACCTCAGTAGATATATTCTTTTTGTTTACTTATCTTAACATAGTTCGGTTTTTTTGCGCCGACCTACTTATGCAAAAGGAGCTTAGAGAATTTATCGTAATTCTCCCAGTCATCAGGTAAGTAGGCGGGCAGAATTAAACGAATAAGACCAAAGGCTAGAAGCCCTTTACAGCGAGGAAATTGGCTTGTCAGGCTATACGTTTATTTATGCCCGCTCATGCTATTACTAATTGAGTAGCGATTTGAATGGTCAATCATTTTGGAGTTTTGTATGAGTGATGCAACTGACAAAAAAGAATCTGCAAAAGATTACTATGAATTAGGGCTGAGTATGCGCGATCGAGGAAGATTTGATGCCGCAATTGAATCTTTTACACAAGCACTTAATCTAAAACATGATTACAATTGGGTGCATTTCGATCTCGCTAACGTGCTAATGCTTCAAGAAAAAATTGCGGAAGCGATAGCCTCTTATCAAAAAGCAATATACTTTAGTAAAACTCGAATCAATGGATTGTTCTATATGCGAATTGCAGAAGCTTATACAAAGCAAGGTTTGCTTAAGGAAACCATCGAAAACTACAAAAATGCTCTTGCTGTAGATTCTTTTCCTTTAGCATTAAAAGGGGTAGTATTCTCTCGATTAGCTGATATTTTTGTTGATTTAAAAAAGTACGATCAAGCTATTGAAGCTTACGAAAAAGCAATCGAGTATAACGATGAATTTCGCCGATCATTGATTGTATTTAAGCTGGGGGATTTATCTTACAGTCAAGGATACAAACAAAAAGCTTTTGATTATTACGAGCAAGCCATCCACCTTAATTCAGTTGCATCTAACCCAATTTTATATCTGAGTCCAGGAGAGTTTTTAATTCAGAGTAATAGGCTTGATTTAGCAGTGTTATTTTATGAGTCAATGGTGAAGATCGCACCTGATTCATATCAGTGCCGTTATAAACTTGCTTTAGTAAGGTTTCAGCTAGGTCAATATGAAGATGCCATGTCTTTAGCATTACAAACCTTAGAAATTAATCCAAGCTTCATACAAGCAAAGAGAGGGTTAGCCGAGATATGCAAAGCGTTAGGACTTCAAGATGCGGCGATTTCTATTAGTTCGGGGAGTATTCCCTTTGATTTGATACAGAAATATTTGTTAAAAGAGGAGGATAGTTTATCGGCATATATTTCCGAGAAAAACACAAAAGATAATATTCAAATAACTCAAGTTTTTGATAGCGAAATAGTCGCTCTTGCTCCTTCTAAAACAGTTGAAAATCACATTCAATCTAAATTTTTGTCACAAGAATCCTATGTAAAAGAATCCTATGTTATAAAGCTCCTGAATGGACGAGCTTACTCTGATTTTTGGACAAGTGCCATTTTAACATCTCGCAATATATTAATTCCCGAAGTATCTACAGGTTTTTCCAACTTAATCTCAATCTCCAAGCGCTTGCCTGACATCCATAGCTTTTTCGGGAAGGTAGCCTTTTTATCTTCGCGTTTAGGCAGTCGATGTTATTACCATTGGATGCTTGAAGTTTTTCCCAGATTGCAACTTCTAAGGCTTTCAGGAATTGAACTTAATGAGATAGATCGATTTCTTTTTTATCAACCCGATACGAAGTTCTGTTATGAAAGTCTTAACCGCTTGGGGATTCCGCAAGAAAAGATAGTAGATACTTTCAATTATCCGCATATTACAGCAAGTGAACTATTTGTGCCATCACTACCTAGTGGATGTCGTGGAAGCTCTTGGGTTATTGATTTTCTCAAACGCACTTTTCTAGCACAAAGTAATTATGCTCCCAAAGAGCGAATTTACATTAGTCGGCAAAAAGCTCGCGGTCGCAGAATTATCAACGAGAGCGAGGTAATGGATATCCTTTCAAACTATGGTTTTAAGCTTGTATTTCTAGCAGGGTAAACGCATCTTAATTTCAACCTAAAACATGATAAGATCAAGTGTTTAGCTAAATCAAGTGCGTAATTGA
>NZ_JAUBOV010000097.1:0-24616 GCF_036700405.1 Microcoleus sp. T3_D1 | reverse complement strand
GGACGGGCGGGACGCCCATCCCACTTTCAAGAGTGGAAGTTATTTAATTCTCATTCCTAAATGCAAAACTGAGATGCTCCCTGACTGCCAACCACAGGGAAACGGCTTTTCCGCTTCCATAATTCCCGTAGGAAAACGGCAATTCCCGCGCCGGAAACCGCATTGCCGTTTCCCTACAAATGCTGGGGTACAATCTATCTGATATATCATCTCCGTCTGTTAATGATGTTGTACCATTTTCAATAATTTTTTTTAGGCGGGCTTCTAGCCTTCCCCACAAGAAAACTCACTCTTTGTGGAACAGGCATCTTGCCTGTTCAAAACTTGCTTTTGTGGAGATATATATTTAAAATTTTACAGATATCGGAATTTGCAAAATTAACTTGGTTCCTCGGCCCGGAGCAGAAATACAACAGATTTGACCTCGATGTTTTTCCACTACAATATCGTGACTGATTGCCAACCCTAATCCAATACCGCGGCCTACAGGCTTCGTTGTAAAAAATGGGTCAAATATCTGGTGGCGCACTTCCTCACTCATCCCACAACCGTTATCGGCAATGTGAATAACAACGGATTTATAGTGGTGAGTGGCTAATGTTGAATCTTGATTGTGCAGGGCCGATTCTGACACACAACTTACTGAAGTGCTGATGGTAATTTTTCGGGGAGATGGTTGAGTTTCCAGGGCATCAATAGCATTACTTAGCAGGTTCATGAACACCTGATTTAATTCACTGGCGTAACAGGTGACTCTTGGCAGTTGGCTGTAGTCTTTAATGACCTCTATCTCACCAGCTTTGTTTGTTCCCTTCAGCCGGTGCTGCAAAATAACTAAAGTATTGTCTATGCTTTCATGAATATCCACTGGCTTGTACTTTTGTTCGCCAAGGCGGGAGAATTTTCGCAAAGACATCACTATTTCGCTAATCCGAGAAGCACCCTCTGTCATCGACTTCAGCAGTTTTGGATAATCCTCTGCGATGAATTCGGGTTGAATCTCGTTCAATTGGCCGATAATTTCTGCAACGGGGTGGGGGTAGTAATGTCGGTACAATTCGAGGAGGCGAAGCAAATCTCGTGCATAGTCCGCCGCTAGAGCAATATTGCCGTAGATAAAGCTGACGGGATTGTTGATTTCGTGAGCAATTCCTGCCGCTAGCTGACCTAAAGAAGCCATTTTTTCCTTCTGTATTAACTGAGCTTGAGTTTTCTTTAGTTCAGTTACGGTTTGTTCGAGTTGCTGGGCGTAGGATTGTGTTTGCTGGAACAACTGGCGCTGCACGAGTTGATTTGAGACGCGAGCCAGAACTTCTTGTTCGTGAAACGGTTTTGTGATATAATCTATACCACCAACTTCAAAGGCTTTGACTTTATCTAATACTTCATTCAAAGCACTGATAAAAATAATTGGAATGTCCTTGGTTTTGGGAGAATTTTTCAATGCTTGGCAGACTTGGTAGCCGTCCATACCGGGCATCATGATGTCGAGCAAAATTAAGTCAGGAGGAGTTAACTCGATCGACCGCAGCGCTAGTTGGCCGTCGGGTGCGGTGCGTGTTTTGTACCCTTGCTGCGAGAGTATTTGAGCTAAAAGTTGCAAATTAGCCGGAATATCATCAACAATTAAAATATTCCCTTTTAAGACGGGAGTTGGTTCGTAATTCATATCTAGTCCGGTAAAATAACCTTTACAGGTTTGTAGTATCCCAGGTTTATGAAGTAGGGACACCGCACCGTGCCCATAGGTGTTAACTTAAGCTTTTTGTCCGCCAGTCCTTCCGCCTACCCGACAGTCCGCCAGGGAATGAATTCCCTGTCTAATAGCGAAAGTCCTCTCAAAGAGGACTAATGAGTTTAAAAATTCTTCTTCTAAGTCCTCATAGCGAAGACTTTCGCTTTGAGGCAGGAGTTCCAATCCCTGTGGGACTATTGGTTTTACCTTAAATGGACACCAATGGGCACGGTGCGGTGTCCCTACGGGGGGATAGATATATAAGATATATCTGGGGTGTACTTCATAAACCTGCTATCTGCTGTAATATCATTCCTATTTCGTTTCGGGATGGATGAAAGCTAGTATTTGATTGAACTGAAACTCGTTAGCAAAGGTGGCTAGGGCGCTAGCTAAAGCGTCATTGCGATCGCGAATTTGCTCAATTTGGATCAGAATTAACTCTAAATCGCACTCAATTGTGGCTTTCTCTAAAGCTGCCAGCCAATCTGCGGGTAAAGCTGCAAGAGTCTCTGGAGTCGGAGCCTCGATTTGAGTTGACTCGGGCATACTCTCCGGTTCACCGTAAATGTAACGCACTCCCAGATGTTTGTGGAGGGTGGCAAAAATTTCTGTATCTCGAAAGGGTTTGTGGATAAAGTCATCGCAATCATCTGATACAGTAACGGTTTGCCCTTCCTCAGCGTTACCGGCACTCACGGCAATAATTGCCGTAGCTTGACCTTTAACGGTGGCTTTAATGCGTTTGGTAGCTTCATGTCCATCCATCACGGGCATCCACATATCCATAAAAATTAAGTGTGGCTCAAAACTCGACCACTTTTCAATAGCTTCTATGCCGTTGGTGGCTTCTTGGAGTTCAAAGTTAAAGGCAGCCAGGAGTTTGATCAGCAGTTGGCGGTTGTCGGCTCGATCGTCCACAATCAAAATACGATAGCGCGGCTGATTGCGTTCCAGCGCTATCGCCCGACGCGGTGGCTGTACGGGTTGAGTCGCGGGGGCATCAACGGCCCTGACGGGGATATCAAACGCGAAGGTGGTGCCGCGTCCAACTTCACTGCGTACAGTAATCACGCCGCCCATCAGCTTGATAAACTGTTGGCTGATAGCCAGCCCCAAGCCTGTTCCTTGCTGAGATTTTGTTCCTGTTTTGGTTTGCACAAAGGCTTGAAAAAGCTTATCTAACTCATCAGCAGCTATGCCGGAACCCGTGTCTTCTATTTCAAAATGTAATTGGTAATTACTGATTGGTAAATTCTGATTTTTTCGGTCTATAAATGGACTTACTCTTAACCAAATTACTCCGTGTTTAGTAAATTTAATGGCGTTAGAAAGCAGATTAATTAAAACTTGGCGCAACTTCATTTGATCGGTTTGCACGTATTCTGGAGTTTCGCTAGAGCAGTCAAATATTAACTGCAATTGTCGATCCATTGCCTGGAGTTGAAACATTTCTGCCAGATCGTTCAACAGGCTGCTTAATTGAAATTTTGTTGGGTTGATTGTAATGCGTCCCGCCTCTATTTTGGCTAAATCTAATATTTGATTGATCAGAGCTAGCAAGTGTTCTCCGCTGCGGTTGATGATACGGATATTTTCTTGTTGTTCGCGAGTGAGGTTGGTAGAGCGCTGCATCAATTGGGAGAATCCCAGAATTGCGTTTAGCGGGGTGCGGAGTTCGTGGCTCATATTTGCCAGGAAAGTGCTTTTGGCAAGGTTGGCGGCTTCTGCGGCCCAGGCGGCTTGTTGAAGCTGTACTGCTTGCTCTTGAGTGGCTTCGAGCAATTGAGCTTGTTGTAAGGCGACTCCTAGTTGAGTGCTAATTTGCAGCCCAATATTGATTTCTGCTTCGCGCCAAGTGCGGGGTGCAGAATTTTGATAGCTGGCGAGCAAACCCCAAAGTTGACTGCCGCAAAATATGGGAAAAATAACGTAGGCTCTAGCTTGAAATTGCTCTAACAGTTCTAGGTAACAAGGACTCAACCCAGCGGTGTATATGTCTTCAATTATGCGGTAAGGAACGCCTCTAGCATACATACCACCTTGATTTCTTTGTAGATAGGTATCCAGCACTGGTTCACGGGAGGCTTGCATAGTTTTCACGCTACAGCGAGAGTCTTCGACGAGAGTGTTTGGCACATTAAAATCGTCGGGTTGTTGCATCAGAGATATCCAGCCCGGAGCCATTGACTCGGCAACAAATTCCCCACTCCAATCAGGATTAAAGCGATAGATACCGACTCGATCGCATTTTAGGGTTTGTCGCAGTTCAAATGTTGTGGTTTTGAATATTGTGTCAATATCTAAGGATTGACGGATGCGCTCGATCGATCGGGCGATGGCTTGTTCTCCCTGGGCGCTTTCTCGCAAAGCTGACTCGGCTTGTTTGCGATCGCTAATATCCAAGACAGTGCCCAACAAACGGAGCAACTGCCCTTTTTCATCATAAACCGGTTTCCCTCGAACTTCAATGTAACCGATCGAGCCATCTCTTCGGAGCAGCCGCAGATCAATTTCAAAGCTTTGCCCCGACATAGCTCGATCGCGCACCATTGTCAGATAGCGCGATCGATCTTCTGGATGAAAACGCTCGATTAATTGTTCGTTTGGCAGCGGTTTTTGAGTCGGATCGAGCTCGTAAATGCGATAGACTTCTTCACTCCAAGTGGTTGTTGCTGTGGCGATATCGTATTCCCAACTGCCAATACGGGCAATTTTTTGGGCTTCCAGCAGTCGGGATTCCGCCAACTGGCGATCGCTAATGTCGCGCGCTACCCAAACCGCAGAGCTATCCGACAGCGGCGAAATTTTAGCAGCAAACCAAACTTCTTGGTTATTAATCGGCAGACTGTAATCAAAACTAATAGTTTGTTGGGTTTCCAACGCCTGTCGAACTTGAGCGAAATAAATCTCCTGGCTTTCCTCCTGAAAAAATTGTTCCATGAGGGAGTCGAGCTGATTCGTCTGATAGTTGTATTGAAAAATTCCCTTGGTGGGTATAATTTGGATAGTTTCTTCTTGAACATCAAAAATCAATACAATATCTGTAATCGACTCAAATATTTTCACAACTTGCTCAGTAGAAGTGGAAAGTTTTTGTTCGAGCAATTTGCGTTCGGCAATTTCAGATTGTAATAGTTCGTTGGCACGAGCTAAGGCGCAGGTACGTTCGACCACTTCGGCTTCTAAAGTGCGATTGTAGTCAGTTAAGATTTTTTCAGCTTGTTTGCGCTGTACGATGTTAGAAAAAGCAGTGATGGCATAAATAATGTTTCCGTCTTCGTCGAAAATTGGTGTGGCGCGCACCTCAAAAGGAATAAATTTCCCATCTCGATAAAGTTCTACATCTTCAAGGAATACCGTTTCCCCGCGCAGCGATCGGAATGCGGGCAGTTCTTCAGTTGGATACGGCTGGTTTTGGCGGTAGATTTGATAAACTTCTACTGCTTCTTCTAAAGTCGAATCGGGGATAGTTTCTACGCCGAGCCAATGCTTGGCAGTTTCGTTGAAGTACACGACTTTACCGGAGGCCTCGTGGATAGATACTCCCGCAGGTATGGCTTCGATAAATTGCTTGAGTTGGCTCTCTCTTTGCGCTAAAGCTTCATTTAAAGATTTTTGGTCTGCAAAAGCCTGTTGCAGTTGCGCTGCCATAAAATTGAAGGAATTGGCGAGTTCTCCGACTTCATCCAAGCGTTTATTTTCTAAAGGTTTATCCCATTTTCCTTGGGCAACATTTTTGGCTGCCGTATTCAAACGCATAATTGGCTTTGTTACCCAACGGGAAGTCAAAAATCCGATCGCGATCGCCAGTGGCAGTGTACCGGCGCACAACCACAATGTATTGCGCGTATTTGCTTGAATGCGAGCCATGAAATCCGACTCTGGCACCACCACCACAATCAACCAATCCAAGCCACGGAAATCTCGATAGGGAGTGACGCGGACAAACTGCCTATCGCCCTTGCTCGCCAGGGTCAATTTCTCGCTGGTTTGCAGCGTGCGGAAGTTGCCAAATCGGTTGGCGAGTTGTCTAGCAATATCTCGCGTTGGGGCATCCTTGCTGTTGGTGGCTAGCAATGGCGTCGTTTGCTTTGTTGTTTGCGTCACCAAGGGTGTTTCTAGTGTGGATGTGGCAATCAGATTGCCCGATCGATCCATAATAAAAGCTTGTCCTGAAGCCGAGAATTGCAGCCTAGCCAGAAAGGTATTGATTGCCGAGGGCCCATTATTATCCGTGAGGCGATCGCGGGTACGTTCTCCTACTTGTTCGATTAACTGATGCGCTACATCCTCGACTGATTCCTGACCACTTTTGAAAGAAAGATAGCCCACTAGCCCGACGGCGCTGACTGTTTGCAAAACAAACGGAACAATCAGAACCATTCGCAGGGGCAGCTTGCTGAAAAAATTGGCGGTTAGGCGGTTGAAGGGATACATGGGCATGCGTGTGAACCAATTGTGCTGGCGATCGTATTTTAACTGCTGTAGCGATTGGCGCGCCCTAAAAACTGTGAAATTTTCCGCGCGGTTCAATATAGCCAACTACTAGCGAATATTTGACGCGGATGCGAATATTTGCTTCTGTCTGTTCTGTTTCTAGCTGTTGGGAATTTGATTCATTTTTACTTGCAAAAATTGTGATAAGTTTTCTAATTTCTTTGTGTGTATCGGCAATTATGTCATTAATGAAAAGCCAGCGGGGGCGGGTTTATGAGATTGTAGATTATGGGCAATTATTATTTGTGCGTTCCTCGAACCCGATCGCCCTAATGCAAATTTGTTAACTTGGCTAAAACGGTGGCGAATAGAACGGGTTCGATCGGCTTTGTTAAGTGTTCGTTGTAACTCACATCTTGCACCATTCTCAATTACTTGTTTAGGAACAGGCAAGATGCCTGTTCCACAAGAAAACTCATTCTTTGTGGAACGGGCCGGAGAGCCCGTTCTTGACAATGGTGCAAGATATCAGTTGTAACCAGCGGCGATCGCCCGATCGCGGTCTTCTTCGCTAGCATAAGCTGTCAGCGCCACAGCCGGCAAGCGCTTGATTTTGTCGGATTCGGACGATCGCACTTTGCGGATCGGCGAGTAGCCGTCCTCAACGGGCATAGCGATATCACTAACTAAAATATCCGGCGGCGACTCATCTCAACTGCCCCTTCTTACTCCGAGGCTGTTTGAGTGGCAGTGTCACCGTAAATGTCGCACCCTGGTCTTTACCGGGACTTTCCGCAGTCACAGTGCCCCCGTGGAGTTGCACCAAGTGCTCGACGATGGCCAATCCCAGTCCCAAACCGCTGTCAGCCCTAGTTTTCGAGCCGTCTGCTTGTCGGAAGCGATCGAACACGTAGGGCAGAAACTCAGCAGAAATGCCCTTTCCGGTATCGCTGACAGTAATTTGCACGTAATTGAGTGATGAGGAATCGCTAACAGCTACCGCAGACAAGCGCACTTGCACATTTCCCCCCGAAGGCGTAAACTTGACGGCGTTAGTCAGCAAATTCCACACTACCTGCTGCAACCTCTGAGCGTCGCCCCACATCAAGCTGACTGAGGGGTCAAGTTCTAACGAAACGGTGACAGACTTGGCCTCGGCTGCCAAACGAACTGAATTATTAGCCGCCTCGATCGTCCTTACCATATAGAACCAGCCGGGTTTCAGGGCCAGCTTGCCTTGAATAATCCGGGAAACGTCAAGCAAATCTTCCACTAGCTGGATCTGCACCTTCGACTGACGCTCAATGGCTTCCACACCCGAAACTAATTTATCTTGGTTGTAGGGGTGGGCGCGCAGGATCTGTGCCCACCCCAGAATCACATTTAAAGGCGTTCGCAATTCGTGGGAAAGAGAGTCTAGAAACTCGTCTTTCCGGCGGCTGATAGCTTCTGCTTCCGCCCGCGCAGTCTGTTCGCGATCGAGCAACTGAGCGCGTTGGGCCTCGATTTGCTTGCGATCGCTGATGTCGGCGACGATCGACATACAGTTGATATTGCCGTTGCTGTCGCGGACTGGAGTTGCCCACAAACTGATGTCGATCGAGCTGCCGTCTTTCCTTTGGCGCTGGGTTTCCATGCCCGCTATCGCCTTTCCTTCGCGAATTCCTTTCAAATTAGCCGTGAATTCCTCCCGCTTGTCTGCGGGAACGCTGGGCACAAATTGACCTACCGCTTCTGATTCAGGCCAGCCAAAAATCCTCTCGGCTGCTGGGTTCCACATTTTCACAGTGCCGTCGTCGCAGTCCAAAACAGTAATTCCTAGGGGACAAGCCTCAATCAAGGCTTCTAAAGTTTGATGGATGTGCGATCGCGCTGCTTCTGCTTCTTTGCGATCGCTGATATCGACGTTCACCCCGATCATCCGCCAAGGCAAACCCCGATCGTCGGGAAATACCTTAGCCCTGCAAGCAATCCAGCCCACGCTTTTGTCGGGGCGGCAGATGCGAAACTCTATGTTTAATTCCTCCCCGGACGCCGCCGCAGCTTGCACCTGCTGTTGAGTCAAAGCGCGATCGTCTGGATGCACCATTTCCACCCAACTTTGATAGCTGTCCATACCGCCTGCAGGCAGCCCGTACAAAGCCTCTAACTCCGGCGTACACGCGACCTCGCCGGTTTGGACGTTCAATTCAAAACTTCCGATTTTGCCTGCTTGCTGAGCGATTTGCAGCCGTTCTTGATTGTGTTTGAGTTCTGCTTCCACCCGCGCGATCTCGGTCAAGTCGATGTAGAATGCGACGATCGTCTCTGGTTCGCGATCGTCCGGGCACAGAGTAGTTCCGCCCATCAGAATCGGCACGCGGCTGCCATCTTTGCGGATGTACTCTTTCTTGAAAGGAGTTGCGACTCCCTTAGCCCGCAGTTCTTGGGCTGCTAAGGCGTCGAGGTGCAGGTATTCGGGGGGGGTCATCCTGTCCCACCGCATTTTACCGGAGAGCATATCTGAGCGGGTGTAGCCGACCATGTTGAGCAGGGATTGGTTGGCGTAGGCGATGCGGCCGCTAAAATCGCCGATCGCAACTCCAAAAATATTTGACTCGAACAGCCGCAGAAATATGGCTTCGCTTTGCTGCATTACCCGTTTTGCTTGTTTGCGATCGGTGATTTCGGCTACCACAGTGCTGACTCCCAGCAGTGTTCCTGATTCATCGATCACGGGGTAAAAGCTGATTTGCCAATCCCGCAAAACTCCCGGCTGTTGCTTGGTTTCGGCCTTAACTTCCAAGTCGAGCACGGGGGTTTGCGTCGCCAGCACTTGGCGGTAAATCCGCTCTACCATATCGGCCATTTCGGGAAGCGCTTCTCTAACGGTGCGCCCGAGGTGTTCTGCGATCGATCGGCCGTTGATCGCAGCGAGGCATTCGTTCATGCGGATGTAGCGCAAATTGGTATCGACAAAGCACAGCCCGACTGGTGTGGTGTTGTAAACTAAGTCGAGTTCTGCTAGTTGGCGGCGAATGCGTATTTCGTTTTCTCGAAGTTGGTTTTGGGCTTGTTTGCGATCGGTGATATCTAGTACGAAGAATGCTCCTTTGTCTTTGCATCCTTGGAAGTTTCCGCCGCCCACTAAAACTGGGAAGCGCGTGCCGTCTTTGCGGATGTATTCTTTTTCAAAAGGCGCGCAACTTCCTTCGGCTTCGACTTGCGCGAAGGCGATGCGATCGAGTTCTAGATATTCCGGCGCTGTGAGTTCGAGCCAGCGGATCTGTCCTGCAACTAAGTCTTCCCTCGTATATCCGATCATTTCCAGCAAGGCGTCGTTAGCGTCCGTAACTTCGCCGCTGGCATCCCAGAAACCAATGCCGATCATGTTAGATTCTACCACGCTGCGGAAGCGCATTTCGCTTTCCCGCAAAGCTAATTCTGTTTGTTTTGCTGCGGTAATATCGGTGATAATTAGGCCAACTCCGATTATTTCTTCTCTTTCATTTTTCACTGGGTAGTAGTTGGCTAGCCAGTAACCGAAATATCCCGGTTTCCCATCAGGTTCGCCGCTCATTTCTAAGTTTAAAACAGGCTTGCCGGTTTCTAAAACTTGCTGAATTATCGGCGCAAATTTTGCTGCATGTTCTGGCAACAATTGGCGGAAGTCTTGGCCGAGATGCTGTTCTATCGGCAAACCGTTGAGTTCTGCTAATACTTGATTGATACGGATGAAGCGCATTTCGCGATCCATAAAGCAAATCGCTAGGGGAGATGCTTCTAATAGCGAGTCAATTAAGGCGAAGGATTGCGATGTTTGAGATAGTGCTTGTTGCGCTTCTGTGTAAAGTCTGGCGTTGTCTAGGGCGATCGCCACGCGGTATGCTAAATCTTCTAGCATTGCCATGTCTTCTGCACTGTAGCGGCGGCCCAACTTTGAGGTAAAGCAAGTGATGGAACCCATTACCCGCCCGCGAGCCCTCAGTGGTACGCAAGCGTGAGATCCGATATTGAGCGAGCGCAATTTTTCCTTTTCTGCTGCATTTTCGGCGATTGCTGCTAAAAATTCCTCATCCACTTCGGCAATTAATTCGGATTTTCCGGTGCGGATTACCAGCGGATAGCCGTTAACAGCATTGTCGGCGATCGAACTTCGGATGCTGAAGTTATTAATAGTCTCAACCATAGAGGGTTCTGCGTGAGCCACAGCGACTAGACGCACTTTTGACCCCGTTTCGGTCAAATGAATGCAGCACCCGTCGGCGATCGAATTTATTGCTAATTCTGCTACCTTTTGCAGCACCGTTTCCCCGTCAAACGCATCAGCCAGCATTTTGCTGACTTCTGCTAAAAATGCCGAGCGCTGCTGTTCTATTTCCGCTTTTTCCCTTGCTGTTTGCTCGATTGTTAACTGCAATCTTTGAGTTTCCGCAAGTTTTATTTCTGTGATATCGCGGGCGACAATTAAGGCTGATTCTGGTACCCCATTTTTGTCAAATTCTGGAACTACGCGGGATTGATAACTTCGGATGCCGTTGATTGAGAAAGCCTGAAATTCGATAATTTCTTCTTGGCCTGTGTCTAACACTTTGTGCAGGGTTTCATCCCACATCTGGCACAGTTCCGGCGGCATTCCTATTTCTTGACTGGTTTTACCCAGGAAGAATGAAATTGGTTTTCCTTGGCTTCTTTCAACTGCTTGATTTATATAAATATAACGCAGCTCTTTGTCAGTGCGGATAATGATATCTGGCGTATTTTCTAGCAGCGTTCTCAGTTGCTGTTCGCTGCTTGCCAAAGCTGCTTGCGCTTGTTGTCTTTCGGTGACATCTCTCACCGTGCCCACATATCCGATGAGTTCGCCGGAGTCGGAGAACATCGGCGATGAACAAACGTTAATCCAGCGCACAATCCCTTCTGGTGTTTGCAGGCGATACTCGATCGCATATTCCCCACCTTGCCGAGTATAATCCAGCCATCGGCTCAATACGCGATCGCTGTCTTCCGGGTGAATGCACTTCTCCCAACCGTCTCCTAAAAGTTCTGTCAAACTCAAGCCGCAAATAGCCTGACAGCGTGGGTTTGCATAGGTGTAGCGCCCCTCAAAATCAGCCATAAAAATGCCGACAGGCGAACAGGAACTTAAACAGCGAAATCGTTCTTCTTGAGCTTGCAGCGCTTCTTTAGCTACTGTCAGTTCTGCTGTCCGCTGTTTGACGCGGCTTTCTAGTTGGGTGTAGGATAAAGCCAGGGCTATTTCTGCTTCTGTGCGATCGGTAATATCAATGCCTGTTCCTATCACATATTCTACCAAACCATCGCTATCGGTCGTCACAGTATTCGACCAAGAAATTAAGCGTTTTGATCCGTTTTTAGTGCGCCAATAGTTTTGATATTCGCTGTTAAAATGTTCGACTTTTAGCTGGGTAAAAATTGTTTTCACTGGATCTATTTCTTCGGGAATCAAGAACAAATCCCACACATATTTATTAACAACTTCTGCTGTCGAGTAGCCTGTAGTTTTTTCGCAAGCTTGGTTGAAGCGGACAATCCGTCCTTGACTGTCGAGAACTACAATCAAGCAAGCTGTCGTGTCAATTACTTTAGAAATAATATTACGTTCTATTTCTAGTTTTTGTTCTGCGGACTTTAAGCCAGCATACCAAGCGATAACCATTGCAGCGGCCAAAAGTAAGATTGCAGGAGCTGCCTGGAAGGAAAACAGTAACAGAGTTGTCAGCAGTAAAGCCGTGCCGGCACTAAATGTAGCAATACTGTAAGATTTAATGGGTAAGGGCAAGACCTCAAACTCGCTCATTTTTGTTGACCTGTAGCGATGGCGCGATCGCACTATTGCTTATGTCGATGAAACAACCTTGTTAAAACTTAGTTAAAACTAAGTATTTATTTTTTCTATACAAAACCACATTTGTCGGCTCTGTGCCATCTTCCCAGAGGCAGATTGGCAGGGGAATTTCTGCTGAATCAACTGCTATCATAGAGCCAGGGACAAATTAGATTATCTAATTTCTGGGAGAAATAAGCGAGTGAATCACAAGCTGGCCAAAATTATCGGATTATTTTTCGCAGCCGCCATCCTCTTTGGATTCGTCGGTTACGCGCTTCAAAATCCCAACTTCACCAGCAGCTCAGCGATATCGATCGGCTTCCCCAATCTTACCACCTCGGCCGTCGGGGCGATCGACAACAAACGATCCCAAATCTATCTTAACGGAACTTGGCAATTTGTCCCCGCAGTTGGCAACCCCCAAAACCCCCCCGTCTCTCCGAATTGGGGTTCCATCTGGGTGCCCGGAGACTGGCAAAAAGAAAACCACGAATCCGTACCTGGAATCATCACTCGCGGCAGCGGCAAAGATTGGGAAAACTTCAACAGTAAACAACTATCAAAAGCTTGGTATCAGAGAAATATAGACATTCCCGGCGACTGGACAAACCGCCGAATTTTTCTCGACTTAGCCAGAGTCAGCACCGATGCAGTCATCTTTGTCAACGGCATTAACTGCGGTCAAATCCCCTGGCCCTACGGCACTATTGAAATTACCAAAGCAGCCAAACCCGGTCAAAACACCCTATCTATTTTAGTGATAGCAGTATCCGATGAAAAGGAAAAAGCCGTCATCATGGGCCCCACAGAAATCTACACAGAAAAATCCAAGTTGCAATCGCGGGGAATCATCGGCGAAGTACGGCTTCTGAGCCTTCCCCCAGGCCCGTTAATTAGGGACGTATTCGTCCAAACTTCCACCCGAAAAAAGCAAGTTAAATTAGATGTCGAACTCAAAGACGTTGCCCAAAGCGGTCAAGTAGAAATAATCGCGCAAATGCTCGACGAAAAAGGCCAAGTAGAACAAAAATTTACAGGCACTGCCAAGGTTCAAGCTAAACCCATTCAAACGGTAAAAGTTCAGTGGAATTGGCAAAATCCCCGTCTTTGGGATGTCGGGCAACCCAACCTTTACACATTGCAATTAGAAGTAAAAGGCAGCGGCATAGACACGCAATACTACCAACCTTTTGGCTTCCGCGAATTTTGGATAGAAGGGCGCAAATTTTTCTTAAACGGAACTGAATTTCGGCTGCGACCAAACTTGCACTCCGAGTCTTGGCAAAGCGGGACAGTTGAAGTTGCTGACAGGCTAATTGACAGCTACGTAAAAGCAGGTTTTAACATAACAGAAATGTGGCCTTGGAATCACGACGAACGGGGTAAATGGCACTTCCGAGAGTTATTTTCCGAAAGAGCAGACCTCAAAGGTTTTCCAATTATGGCTCCCGCTTTAGACATTAGTCCTATCGCTTGGAACGGCAAGTGGAGAAACCCCCTGTGGAAAAACCGCTGGAAAGACCGAATGGTGACTGAAATGCGCCGCTACCGCAATCATCCATCAGTATTAATGTGGGCGACAAGTCCTAATTTTTTCGGCAACGCTGACGATTTAAATCCCCGTCGCATCGGCAAAAGCAAAGTAGAAGGAACTCTCAGTCCCTCGGAAAACCAGCGTTTGCGGGTCAACACTCCCCTAGGAAATGACGCTATAGCGACGATTAAATCGGCCGACACAACCAGACCTGTGATGGTACACCAAGGCGCACACTTCGGCGATGTTTATGCGCTGAATTCTTATTTAAATCTGATTCCCTTGCAAGAACGGGAAGAGTGGATTTCTGAGTGGAGCAAAACCGGGGAAAAGCCCTACATGGCAGTCGAGTTTGGGACTCCTCTGCACGCAACGATGATGCGGGCCCGCAAAGGTTTTGGTCAGGCGATTCTCAGCGAACCTTGGATGACTGAGTTTGCGGCAATTTATTTTGGCAAGCAGGCTTACGAGTTGGAAACTGCCGCTTATAAAGCTAAAATTCGCGAGCAATTTGTCCAGGGTCAGGAGTATCAAAGCTGGCATGGTAAAAAAGAGTTAGATTTTGCACCCGCTTTTCAAAAGTTGCAGCATTTATTCAGTACAAATACTTGGCGGAGTTGGCGGACTTTTGGAATTTCTGGGGGGATGATTCCTTGGAATGACGGACATGGTTGGGAAGTTTCCGAAGCTGGCAGAAAGAAGGTGGATATTGGGGCATTTCAACCGGGTCGCCGGGGAGTTTATTTGAAGCAAGTCTCAAATAATCTTTTGAATTATTTCCAGCCCGAAGCTTACACTGTTCATCCTGGGGGCGAGGCAATTATGAATAATAATAGCTCGACTTTGGCTTGGATTGCTGGTGCTAGCCCGGTTTTTACTGCGAAAGAGCGCAATTTGTTTGTGGGCGGGAAACTGGCCAAGCAAGTAGTGTTAATTAACGATACGCGGACGGCGCAAGAATTTTCGTTTAATTGGCGGGTTTTGGTGGGGGGGAAAGAAGTAAAAAAAGGCGATGGGAAAGGGATGATTGAGGCGGCAGGAACGCTGTTTTTCCCAATTGACGTAAAATTGCCAAATACCATTTCTAGCAAGGCTGACGGCGAAATTCGCTTGACTTCGCGAGTCGGCGAGCGATCGCATTCTGATACATTTGCTTTCCGCGTTTTTCCCAAGCAAGCCAACATCAAAGATTCGCTGACAATCTTCGACCCAGCGGGCAAAACATCTGCCATGTTAAAACAATTAGGTTATCAGCTTGTACCGTGGAATGGTTCGCAAGTTTCATCGCTATTAGTTATCGGTAGGGAAGCATTTTCTAGCGGGGAAAATTTGCCGGGAAGTTTAGAAAATTTTGTCCAAAACGGCGGCAAAGCAATTGTGTTTCCTCAGCGCAGGGAATGGCTGGAAAATACGGGTTTCCGGGTTGCTGCCCACGTCAGCCGCCGCGCTTATCCAGTTGACAGCAACCATCCCGCAATTAGCGGTTTAGACAGTGAAGATTTGCGGGATTGGGCGGGGGAAAGCACGCTGCTTGAAGCTTATCCAGATACCATCCAAACTGGCCCTAATTTGAGTCCGGCAAATAAACCTTGGTACGGCTGGCGTTGGGGAAATCGCGGCGGTGTCAGTAGCGCTTCTATTGAGAAGCCGCACCGCAGCGGTTGGCGTCCAATTTTGGAATCTGAGTTTGATTTAGCTTATTCGCCGCTGATGGAATTGGATTACGGAAAAGGGCGGCTGATTTTAAACGAGTTGGATTTGGAAGACCATTATTCTGTAGATGCTGGGGCGGCGCAGTTAGTCCAACAAATTGTGAGTTACGGGATGAATTCTCCGGTACTTGGAAAGCCGGAGAAAGTGGTTTTAATAGGGGGAGATGGAGATGCCCAAAAGTTGGACAGTTTGGGGGTAATTTATCAGCGCGCTACTTCGCTTTCTAATGATGTTGGTTTGGTGATTGTGGGGAGAGAAGCGAATCTGAAAGATGCAGATTTGCGCGGTTATTTGAATGCTGGCGGGAAGGCGTTTTTCTTGCCGCGTCAAGTGGCTGCTGCGGGTTTGGGCGTGGATTTGCAGCAAGCGAAGGATTTTGGGGGTTCGCTGGCGGTTCCGAGTTGGGATGAGGTGAAGGGGGTTAGCGCCTCAGATTTGCGATCGCGCTCTTTTTATGATACTTGGTTGATTAAGTCTGGGGGAGATATCGGCGCTGACGGTTTGTTAAGTCGGGTAAAAGTTGGCAAGGGTGTGGCGATTTTTTCTCAGATTGAACCGGACAGTTTGAATGCTGATACTAAGACTTATTTGCGTTTTACTCGCTGGCGGCAAACCAGGGCAAATGCTCAGATTTTGGCTAATTTAGGGGCTAGTTTTAAGGCGGATGGATCTGTGTTTAATGGTTCGAGTCGGGAGTTTTATCACTGGGATTACAAAACGGATTTTGAGAATGGGGACGATCCTTATCGGTATTATCGATGGTAGGAAGAAGGAAGTTTAGCAACGGATGTAAGGGATGTAACGGATTTAACTGAGATGTTCCACCATTCTCAATTATTTGCTTAGGAACAGGCAAGATGCCTGTTCCACAAGAGATAAATTTTCTTGTGGAACAGGCATCTTGCCTGTTCTTGACAATGGTGCAATTTGTCACCATTGCAGTTATCCAAGCTAGGGATTAAAAGTGCGATCGAACAGAGGTTAGCAATTTCAAGCTTAAATTGCTGATTTTATTATACTGTTAAATATCAAAGGTCAAAGTGTCGCCTGAAGCGGGGGTCTAGTTTGTCGGTTTTCTTTTGGTTGCAGGTGAGGCAGAGGGTTTGCAAGTTGCTGATGTCGTTGCTGCCGCCGCGCGCTAGGGGGATGATATGATCGATCGTGAGTTGGGTTTCTAGTTTGGTTTGGCCGCAGCTTTGGCATTGGTATTTATTGCGAGTAAATACGTATTTTCTGACTTCTGGGGGAATGGGGATTCTGGGAGTTTTGCTCATGAATTGTTCGGTTGATTTTCAGGGTTTAGTAGTTGGCGACGCAAATCATCAAGGGGTGATTCTGGTTTGGGAGTTTCTGATTCGTTCTTTTCTGGTGTTTGTTGGGCTTCGGGTTCGTCGGGGCAAAACTCTATAGTTACATTGAGTTTGAGCTTCATCTTTCCTTTCTTCCAGCCCTGAGCACCCACTCTGAGAATTTCACAATCTATACCTTGACCAAACCAGTTCTCATAAGCATTAGGTTGTTGGTCAGTATTTAAACCTACATAAATGTAGAGTTTTTGTTGATTCAACAACTGAGTGAGTTTCTCTCCTAACCCATATTCAGGCAAAACTTCATTTACTGTTTCCTTAAGTTTTTCTACTTTAAGCATTGCGGTACCAAAAGATAAAGCATCCTCATTACCGCAGTTGTAAAAATCAAATTTATCTTCCATATTGATATCTAACCTAATAGGTTTTTTAGCCATGAGTTTTAACCGCAGATGAACGCGAATGAACGCGGATGTTTGATGGCTCAGTCGGCAAATAATTCGTCATAAATGTCATTGTCCGCACTCAGCCAATCTTGATAAGCTTGGGATGCAAGCATCGGTTGAACAGATTCTTTCCCACTTTTCAAGAAGAGGGCTAGGTTCCGAAGTGTTGCTAACTTATCCTCTGGAAGTTGTTCGATGATTGTTAGAAGTTTTTGGCGAATGTTCATAGGATTAAAGTCGCTCTTTGTTGGCTATTATAGCATTATACACACAATAAAGAGACCGGGCGAATAGAATTCGCGTCTACACAAACAATGTCCGCCTTCGCGGACTGAGAATGTTTTCAACCCGCGCAGGCGGGTTTTGTCTGTGTAGCCGCGATTTCCAATCGCCGTAATTCCGCCAAAATTGCAATCATTCACCCTCCACCGAAACACTATCATTTTGTCCAATTACAGGCAACAAATGCTCGTGCAACTTCATCGCCTGCAAACAACTATTAATCCCAGAAACCGCCCGATCGTACTCTTGAATCTTCTGCTCA
Source organism: Microcoleus sp. T3_D1 (assembly GCF_036700405.1). NCBI lineage: Bacteria > Bacillati > Cyanobacteriota > Cyanophyceae > Oscillatoriales > Microcoleaceae > Microcoleus > Microcoleus sp. T3_D1. The sequence goes on along the minus strand of NZ_JAUBOV010000097.1, from coordinate 7,067 downwards.
TTCTCAGCTTGCCGCCGCAGATTCCCAGCAATCTTTTCCTCCGCCTCCTGCGCTAGAGTTTGCTCCAAATAATCGCGGGCTTGACTGTATTTCTGCAAAATATCATCAGCTTGCTTTTGGGCCAGCGGCAACAAATGCTCTTTCAGGGTTTGGTTGACAGTTTGGCGGAAAGTTTGCCGAATAGTTCTAGATACTTTCGGCTCAAAATCCAGCCGCAATAATTGCCGAATTGCCGGTTGCGCGTCCACCATGTTTTCGCAGTCGAAACCTTGAGAAGTTTGCTGCAATGTTTCCCGGAATTGATAAATCGAAAATGTGCCTTCGTCGTAAAAACGGGGACTTTCTCGCACGTAGCGATCGCACTCAACGCCCGCCGCATTTACCAAAGCATCAGAAACCCGCTTTGATAACTCCTCTAACTGCTGTTCAATTCCCCCATCATTCCCCAACAACCGATAAAGTAATCGATAGTATTCCGACTTGCGAACGCTATCTTTCAAATACTGGAAATAATTATCAACCAGTGACTTAGTAGCCTCTACTAAAATATCCTCCAACTGATTGGCTAAATAGTAAAGTGCTTCAACTAAAACAGCAATTAAAGGTGCTGTCGCATTGCGGGGATGATTCCGCAAAGTGCGTCCGTAAGCCGCCTCAACAGAAAATCCATCTAACAATTCATCCAAGCGCCGGATCATCCGAGATTGCAATTGCCGAAAGTCTATATCGAAAATATCGCATCTGTTCATAATCATTTCATTGACTTCTTCGGCGATATGTTCCCGAAAATCCTGTCCGACTTGCTGCAATTCTTGATTTAGCCGCAAAAGTTCCTGTGCTTTCATTGCTTCAATTTCGCGGGGCTGGCTGTCCAAATTCCGCTGAATTGTTTGGTAATGTTTCCGCAGTTGAATGCACAAGTCTTCTAAATCGTCAGCTAGATTTTTGAACAGTTGCGGGCGTTTTTCTTCGGTGAGGTAACGGGTGATGGCTGTGCGAAAATCTTCGATACCGCTATCTTGAATTAATTGAGCAATTAATGGTTGACCTTGTTCTGCCAGAATCCGCACGTAGTTTTCATTGGGTGTTTCGTAGCTGTTAACTGAAATGCGAAATTTGCTCGGAGATAGCTTGCCGGAATTCGCACAGTAGCGATTAAATTCACTAACAAACTGCGGAGTTTCTTCACTATTACCGAGAAACTCTGAATCTAATTTATCGTCTCCAGAAACTCGCCCTTGACTGCTGGCAAATATTGTATTTAAACCAAAGCGATCGCGCCCTGTTGTCCCTCGAATCAAACTCCCGTAAAATCCTAACAATCCGCTAGTTTTATAAACTCTCGCAGTATCGCGAAAGTCGGAATTAATCAGATTTTCTAAGCGCTGTCGCAGTTGCGTGTTGTACCAAGTTTCGTCAATGCGGTTGAAAATGTAAAACAGTCGATCGCGAATTCCCGGATTTCCCCGTGTCTTTTCCATCAACTCGGTTTCTTCCGTCGTCATTTCCCCAGACGAAGCTGCTTTCAAAACGCAGACAACCGCCGAAGTATCCGGGCTTTCAATCTTATCATAAGTCAATTCTGCATCCCGCTGCACCGGCGCATCAATTCCCGGCGTATCGATAATAATATTGCCATCTTGTAGCAAGGGATGATAACAGTAATATTCAACTCGCTTGAGTACAGCACTGTTACTACCGCGACGGGCATAACTAGCAGCTTCCTTGAGATTGGAAAAGTTAAACTGTTCCATCGAATAGGTAGCGTTTTCGAGAGTTTGGATGCGATCGCGATTTGCCTCAAAACCTTCTAACAGCAGCATCAAAGCCTTAGCTTTTTTGGCTAACTCGGATTTATTTTCGCCACCTTCCGTTTCAATAATTATGTTACATCCCTGAGACAACAGGGACACTACATCTGTTTGATTAATATTAAGTTCAGTAGCTAAACCTAACTGATGGCAAAGCACAGAAGCTTGCTGGCTAATCTCAAACTCGCTCAAAAAAGTGAGAACAACGCGCTCTTTTTCCGGCTCAGCAAAGGCGATATAACATTCCGTACCTGTCGCGTGTCCTTCTGCACTGTAGAGCAATTCTCGCTCCAGCAAAGCATTAATTAGCATGGATTTTCCCGCACTGAAAGCACCAGCAAACACAATCTCAAACTCAGGAGAAATTGCCTTTTTCAGAGAAGCTTGTACCGCCGTGATATCTTGTTGTCGCAAAGAGGATTCCTGACGCAGCAGTTGCAGTAAAGAGTCAACTTGCTCTTGCAGATTGTTGCATTGAGGGGGCATTTGAGTCATCGCGGCAGACTGCTCCTGATTGTGGGAAAATTACCTTAGTATTAATTCTCTGCTAGTTCAGGAATAATCACAACAGTAATTTTACTTATGCGATCCAGGATTGCTGAAAGTGCGATCCTCTTCGAGGGCTCCGCTAACGGCTATTCGGCGGGTAAATCTTGTGTTTGCAGCCAAGCTGTTAAATCTGATATGTCGTTAAAATTTAACAAGGCTTCTCCTAAGTTTTCCAATTGGTCGATCGACAATTCCCCGATTTGAGTTTGAACTTCGGGAGTAACAGCACCTACACGACGTTCCAATAGACGAATAATCAGTGCTATTTGTCCTGTTTTGATTCCTTCTTTTCTGCCTTTTTCTGTTCCGATTCGCACTGCTTTAGAGATTGCACCTCGCCGATCTTGGATATAAACTTCCTGTCTTTCCAAATCCTCTAACTCATCACGATTTAAATTAGCTTTACTTGCTATTGCAAAGGCTTTGTTAATTTCTGGCACAGCTTCCATTGTCTCAGGTACTGCATTTAAATCTCTAGCTGTTTTGAGGAAATAAAGCCACTTGTCGGTCAAGGTTTCTAACTCGTTCAGACCTTTTTTGAACTTAGGCAACTCGACAAATACCAATTCAATATCGTAACTCAGATAGTCACTCAAGAACTCTCTTTCCTTAAGAACAAACCGCGAAATTACTTTACTGAAATCCTCGAACATTTCAAAATCAGTAATTGTCAAGGCAATCACTGGATTCAACAGTACATATTGTTCGGCTGTTTCTAATTGCGTGGAATAAGCTTTAGCTGCATTGTACAAAATCCGCTTTTCAAAAGCCTCTACGTTCAAAACCTGCATCTCGATAATTACTGATGTGCCGTCATTTAACTTAGCTTTCACATCTAAGTAAGTCTCCTTGAGACCTCGAATTCGCGGAGCTGAATAAGGATCGAAAATTTGTAAACTTTCTATGGTGGGCTGACTGTCATACAGCAAGGCATTCAAAAAACTAATGAGAATGTCTTTGCTATTTTCAGAGCCGAAGATTTTTTTGAAGGCAAAATCAGTCTTAGGATTGATGAATGTGAACATATAGGTAATGGGTAAATTTGTAATAGTTAAGGCTTCAGGTGCCGGCAGCTCATCCTATTACATTATACCAACAAGGTCTCCGGTGTGAATCGCGCACCCTAAAAATTTATACCGACAAATCTTGACGGGGTTTAAAAGACTCAACCTCTCGCAACTTCTGGTATAATTCTCTTTCTTCGTCACTAATTTCTTTGGGAATTAACACCTGAATTTCTACTAATTGATCGCCCCGATCGCCATTTCCTGTCGGATAGCCTTTGTTAGCCAGCCGCAACCGCTTTCCAGACGTTACTCCCGGCGGCAATTTCATCTTTACCAAGCCGTCTAGCGTCGGTACTTCAATATCTCCCCCCAACACCGCTTCGCTGGGAGTCAGTGGCAATTCGCAGCAAATATCCGACATTTCCAAGCGAAAAAATGGATGGGGAGAAACTGTGATTTTCAAATATAAATCCCCGCCGCCCATACCTTGATTTCGCAAGCGAATCCGCTGGCCTGATACCATAGCAGCAGGCAGAGTCACCTCGATCGCTCGCCCATCTTCCAGACGAATTCGCTCGGTACCGCCCGAATAAGCCCTTTCCAAAGGCAGAGTCAATCTGGCCTCAATGTCTCTTCTGGGTTCGCGATCGACTGTTTCCCGTCGCATTTCGCGATCGACTGCTTCCCGTCGCATTTCGCGATCGACTGTTTCCCGTCGCATTTCGCGATCGTCCACATCCCGTCGCATTTCGCGATCGACTGTTTCCCGTCGCATTTCGCGATCGACTGTTTCCCGTCGCATTTCGCGATCGTCAAAATCCCTTCTAGGTGGGCGAGAATTAGCAACATAACTCGTTTTCTTAGAAGCCGTACTCCACGGTTCAGAGGAGGCTACTCCCTGTGTATCATTCGCTGTCGCCATCCTCACTTCTCGGCGTCTTCCGAGCACTTGGTCGAGAAATTTATTAAAATCCGAGTAATCGCTAAAATCGACATCTTCGGTCGGTTTTTTGCGGGTAGCTTTACCGTTTCCCCAAGTTTTGAAATTGGGAAGTCGCACCCCTTGCTTGCCTTGAAATCCCTTTTGTTTCCAGAATTTACTAAACTGATCGTATTGAGCTCGCTTGTCAATATCGGAAAGAATATCGTAAGCTTCATTAATATCCTTAAACCTATCTTCAGCCGATTTATCCCCCGGATTTACGTCAGGGTGCAACTGTCGGGCTAGCCGTCGATAGGCTTTTTTTATCTCATCAGCCGTGGCATCTTTGGGCACTCCCAAAATTAGATAGTAATTGCGAAAATTCTGCATATTTAGTCATTAGTTATTAGTCATTAGTCATTAGTCATTAATTATTAGTCATTAGTCATTAGTCATCCTGCTTCCCTGCTTCAAACTAGGGACTAATGACTAGGGACTAATGACTAACCACTAATTAGAGCCAATCGTCGTCATCATCCCAATCGTCGCTTTGATTTTGATAAGGGCGAGTGGGGCGATTAGCACTGCTTCTACGATCGCCCATACGATCGCCCATACGATCGCCCATACGATCGCCCATACGATCGTAGGAACGATCGCCCATTCGATCGCCGGCGCGATCGTAGGGGCGATCGGGAATTGGATCGACAGTCGATCGCCTGTACGGTTTAGCATTGGTATAATAGCTGTTGTCATCGCTGCGCCGCTTGGTACCGTCGCCCGTAAAAGTCCGCTTCACAGACTCAAAGAAATCATCATCATCGTCATCATCAGCAAAAGCGGAAACTTCCCGGCTCAAATCGTAAAGAGCATCCTGCAAATCCGAACCAACTTGGTCAACTCCCCGCTCATCATTGCGTTCCAAACTGTCTCGCAATTCCCGAATTAAAGTTTCAATTCGCTGGCGACTTCTTTGAGCAAACTGCATTCCGCGATCGAGCGCAACTTCTCGCAACTGCCGCTCCGCTTGATAAGCTAAAGCTTCAGCGCGATTGCGTTTTTCTACCCTTTCCCGCTGCAACTTATCAGCTTGAGCAAACTGTTCCGCATCGCGAATCATTTGATTCACTTCCTGCTGACTCAGCGTCGAAGCACCTTGTACAGTAATGCTTTGTTCCCTGCCGGTAGTTTTGTCCAAAGCAGTCACCAACAGCATCCCGTTAGCATCAATATCAAAAGCTACTTGTACCTGCGGAATCCCTCGCGGTGCCGGCGGAATTCCAGTTAGTTTAAACCGTCCCAAAGACTTATTATCTCTGCCTAATTCCCGTTCCCCTTGGATGACGTGAATTTCTACCACAGTTTGGTTGTTTTCAGCAGTCGAAAAAATGTCCGATCGCCTGACGGGAATAGTAGTATTCCTCGGAATCAGTTTTTTCATCACCCCGCCGATAGTTTCCAAACCCAGCGACAGCGGCGTCACATCCAACAGCAGCACATCGCGGACATCCCCACCCAAAATACCCGCCTGAATTGCCGCACCCACCGCCACAACTTCATCGGGATTGACATTTTGATTCGGTTCTCGATCGATCAAACTGCGAACAACTTCCTGCACCAAAGGAATGCGAGTCGAACCGCCGACTAGCACAACTTCATCAATGCGAGAAGGACTCAAACTTGCATCAGCCAAAGCTTGTTTGACTGGCCGCCGTAGCCGCTGCACCAAATCAGTGCACAGCCCCTCAAATTGACCGCGAGTCAGCCGCGTTTCCAGATGCAAAGGCCCGTCTTCGTTCGCATCGATAAACGGCAAATTAATCTCGGTGACACCGACTCCCGACAGCTCAATCTTGGCTTTTTCGGCCGCTTCGATCAAGCGCTGCAAAGCTTGGCGGTTGCGACGCAAATCAATTCCTTCTTTTTCTAAGAATTGTTCTGCCAACCAATCCACAATTTTGGAGTCAAAATCATTGCCGCCCAATTGAGTGTCGCCGCTAGTTGCTTTGACTTCAAATACTCCGTCTCCCACGTCTAAAATCGACACATCAAAAGTACCGCCGCCCAAATCAAACACTAAAATAGTTTGACTTTCTCGCCTCTCCAAACCGTAAGCCAAAGAAGCCGCCGTCGGCTCATTTAAAATCCGCTTAACATCAAGTCCGGCAATTCGTCCCGCATCCCGCGTCGCCTGTCGCTGCGAGTCGTTGAAATAAGCAGGAACAGTAATTACAGCCCCCGTCACCTCTTGTCCCAGATAGCGGCTGGCTTCATCGGCCAGTTTCCGCAAAACCATCGCCGAAATTTCCTCTGGGGCAAAATCTTTTTTCAGGCGGGGACACTTGACTTTGATGTTCCCGTTGTCGTCGCGGCGAGTTGTGTAAGGGACGCGCTTTGATTCTGGAGTCAGTTCGGTATATTTGCGTCCGATGTACCGCTTGACGGCGTAAAAGGTGTTTTGCGGGTTGAGAACAGTCTGGCGTCTGGCCATCTGTCCCACAAGGCGTTCTCCTTCCTTTGTGAAAGCGACTACCGAGGGAGTTGTCCGCATCCCTTCTGCATTGGCAATCACAACCGGTTTGCCGCCTTCCATGACGGCTACTACTGAGTTTGTTGTTCCGAGGTCAATGCCAACTACTTTACCCATGCGTCTGTTGTCTCCTGTGGCGTTGTGTGTAACTTTTTCAATATAAGCGTTAAGTGTTAGAGTCGATAGGAGCGTTACCACTCCTACCTCTCCTTCAGAACCGGACGTGCGACTTTCACCGCATCCGGCTC
>NZ_JAUBOV010000191.1:0-2028 GCF_036700405.1 Microcoleus sp. T3_D1 | reverse complement strand
GATCGCCTGAAAGTCGGCTCGATCGAATCCATGACGTGGCGATCTACTGACTCCTTTAAGATACAAGGGGCGGGTTCCACCAACCATAATCGTCTCAAACAAACAATCTCAAAAACCCGCCCCCACCCAACAAACAATCATCATTTACATTTGAGAATTTAATGCAAATATCAGGTTAATGTGAATTATTCGCGGTGTGGGGGCGGGTTTATCTAAATTGTTGGTAATTGTTAGATTTTTTTGGTGGAACCCGCCCCTACAAAATATGGTTTCGTAGGGGCGGGTTCCACCAACCATAATCGTCTCAAACAAACAATCTCAAAAACCCGCCCCCACCCAACAAACAATCATCATTTACATTTGAGAATTTAATGCAAATATCAGGTTAATGTGAATTATTCGCGGTGTGGGGGCGGGTTTATCTAAATTGTTGGTAATTGTTAGATATTTTTGGTGGAACCCGCCCCTACAAAATATGGTTTCGTAGGGGCGGGTTCCACCAACCATAATCGTCTCAAACAAACAATCTCAAAAACCCGCCCCCACCCAACAAACAATCATCAGTAATTGAGCGGAGATGATATCAGCGGCATCCCAAGGAATCGCGAGTAGAAATCCCAGTTTGAGAATTAATCCCGGTTGCCTTTGTACACAATTCTTTAATTTGTGAGCCGTCCATAATTGCATCAGTAAAGTCAGCGCCGGTGATATCAGCTCCCTCAAAAGTAGAACGCAGCAAAATTGTTTCTGCTAATATGGCATCGCTTAAATCGGCCTTAGTAAATTTAACTTGATCTATCATTGCATTAGTTAAATTTGCTCCGTGCAAATTCGCCTCAGTCATCACCGAAGCGCTCATAATTGCTCCCCGCAAATCGGCATTAGAAAAATTAGTCAAGTCCATATTAGCGTTAGAAAACTCAGCAGCCCGCAGCATTTGACCGGAAAAATCGCGTCTTGTCAGTTCGGCGTTGCTAAAGGACAACGGCGGAGCGTAATATTTAGATTGAGCCTGGGCTGGCTGCGGCAGGATGAAGATAGTTAGCGCCAAGAGGAATGCTGCTAGTTGCCGGAGTTTCATAAGTCTGATATTCTCGCAAGGTGGGTATTTCGTAGTGTATCCCGAACTTTGGTCGATCGACTAAACAGTTAAAATCTTAATTAATAGTGATGGAGATGGAAAAAAAGATATGCTAAGTTTTTTCTTAACTTGGATAGTAGCAGCAGTTTCGCTGGTCATTACCGCTAACATTGTACCAGGTATGGCGGTGGTTAGCTTTCCGGCGGCGATGCTGGCTGCTGTTGTTATCGGATTGGTGAATGCGGTTGTCAAACCGATTATTACATTGCTGACGCTGCCTTTGACCATTATTACTTTAGGTTTGTTTTTATTCGTTGTGAATGCAATTTCGCTTTCCCTGGCTTCGTGGTTAGCGGGTGCGTTCAATATCGGCTTTGCGGTTAACGGTTTTTGGCCGGCTTTGGTGGGTTCCATTGTGTTGTCATTCGTCTCTGGGTTGATTGGTCGATTTGTGAATGCCAATACTTTGGATCAGTAATACATTATCCCAGATATTCCAGATATTCGATCGGGCAAACTGCAACCGCTACTGTTACCGCAGAACCCCCCCTAACCCCCCCTTGTAAAGGGGGGGGATTTTGACTGCGAAATATTTTTTTAGGGACTAAAAGCCTTTGCTGGGCGGGCAAGATGCCCACCCCACAAGCAGATTCACTCTTTGTGGAACAGGCATCTTGCCTGTTGTTGAGAATTGTGGAACAGGCATCTTGCCTGTTGTTGAGAATGGTACGGGCGGGCAAGATGCCCACCCCACAAGCCGATTCACTCTTTGTGGAACAGGCATCTTGCCTGTTGTTGAGAATTGTGGAACAGGCATCTTGCCTGTTGTTGAGAATGGTACGGGCGGGCAAGATGCCCACCCCACAAGCCGATTCACTCTTTGTGGAACAGGCATCTTGCCTGTTGTTGAGAATTGTGGAACAGGCATCTTGCCTGTTGTTGAGAAT